>NZ_PNCV01000010.1:0-116092 GCF_005886925.1 Pseudoalteromonas sp. S3260 | reverse complement strand
CCTCCGGCTACCCGATTATGTTTTTACTGCGAAAAATCTATAAAAGGTTTGAGCTTAACCAACCCTGCTTGAATTGAGGCTAATATAGCTAACAAAAACGTTAAAAGTACCATACTGTACTGAAGTTTTACGCTATCTTTATGTCTTCTTTCTTCTGTTTGAAAGTGCTCAAGAGTGACGATTGCTTTTCCATTAACTTTATAACTCCCTGCAATTTTACTCAATTCACCTGACTCTACGAAGGATTCCACATACATTCTTAGTTTGTTTTGGCATTGTTCTCTATCAGGATGTCCAAAAAAACGTAGAGTATAAATACCTGACGTTAATGACACGAGGCTAAACTCCTTTTGACTAATTCCATGGTTATCAATCAAGTAACTTAATAGCTCATACCGTGGTTTTATCTGAAGTTCACGGTTATTGAACCGTGATTGTGCCATTGAATTTAGAAGACGTTTCAGTTTTACCTTTATGAAGTCTTTTTTGGTAAGGCAATGAAGTATAAATGAATTTATACCAATATAAGTAGTGTAGTGATTGTGTAAATAGTGAGTAGTTTCTATGGTTTTAAGATTTATTTCAGTAAGAAGTATTTCTACTTCAATATCGCAAGTATCAGTTTCTCTGTTGTACTTTAATAGGGATATCTTGTTTTCATCTAAACCCTGTACAAGTGCTGTTTGTTCACCAACTGTGATTCTTGTTGAGTAAAAATCATTTTTCTCGGATTCTGGTCCAGACATAGGAATTCGAGTAGGAGCTATTTTTGCAAAAGCCTTTTTAAGCGCCCAGATTTGAATTTTTGACCACATACCTATCCTAAAAACATAACAGCTTATTGAACACCACTTTGGGGGTTTGTAACACCCCAAAAAGAAGTATATTACATTGTTCAATAATTCCACTAAACAACTTCAATGTAAACAAGTAATTACGTAGGCTATAAAATGACTATTGTTAAAATACACCAAAACGACTTTTAATAATGTTATGGGACAAAACCCCAGCACTGTATAAATAAACAGTGTTGGTGGGTTTACCATTTTCCGCTTACAAAGCACCCAACTAACTGGCTGGTAATTTAGCAAGGTGGTTTTAATTTTTGCTGCTGTTTATTATGATGAGCGTACACTCTGCCTTTTTAAATCCATTAAGGTTTTATCAGTCATTTTATTAAGGATTATCTCATGTCTAGCTATAACGAATCTCCAGAGCAAATTGCACAGGCCACTGAGGGCTTTGTGATGCAGCAAACCATGTTGCGTATTAAAGATCCAGAACCGTCACTGGCATTTTATGAAAACGTATTGGGCATGAAACTGTTAGGAAAGTACGACTTTCCTGGTATGGAGTTTACTTTGTACTTTTTAGGCTATGAGCAAGATATGCCAAAAGGCGATGATAAACAAAAAACACAGTGGGTGTTTCGCCGCCCTGCGCTGATTGAGCTTACCCATAATTGGGGAACTGAAAACGACGACAGCTTTAGCGGTTATCACAGTGGAAATGAAGAACCAAAAGGGTTTGGCCATATTGGTATAAGCGTACCCGATGTATACGCAGCCTGCGAGCGCTTTGCTAAGTACGATGTGGAGTTTGTAAAACAGCCAGACGGTGGCTCAATGAAGGGCCTTGCCTTTATTAAAGACCCAGATGGTTACTGGATTGAAATACTTTCGCCAGAGGGCATTACTGAGATTATTCAATCGCAATAAAAAACACTAAACATAAAAAAGCCTGCAAATGCAGGCTTTTTGTTTACAAGTACTGTGAAAAACTTGAATTTTTTAACGACGTAGTGCGTCTATACGTGCATCAAGCGGTGGGTGAGATGAAAACAACTCAGCCATGCCTTTACCACTGGCAATACCAAAGGCCATCATTGAGCCTTCTAATTGCGATGGGTGGTTTTGCTTTAATCGCTCAAGGGCTGAACGCATTTTATCTGCACCAACCAACTGAGCTGCGCCGTTATCGGCTGCAAATTCACGCTTACGGCTGTAATGGGCAACCACAATGCTTGCCAATACGCCAAATAGTACTTGGAATAACATATCGAATAAGAAGTAAGTCCAGCTGCTGCCGCCCTCTTCTTCATCGCTATTGATAAAGTTATCTACAATGCCAGCCAGTACTTTAGCGGCAAAAATAACAAAGGTATTAACCACACCTTGAATAAGCGTTAGCGTTACCATATCACCATTAGCCACATGCGAAACCTCATGGGCAAGTACAGCTTCAGCTTGATCTTGGCTCATGTTATGTAATAAACCTGTGCTTACCGCCACCAGCGAATTATTTTTACTCGGGCCCGTTGCAAACGCGTTCATTTCTGGGCTGTCGTAAATCGCCACTTCTGGCATGTTAATACCGGCTTTTTTAGCTTGAGCAGCCACAGTGTTTACCAGCCATTGTTCGGTTTCGGTACGAGGTTGGGTGATCACTTGCGCACCGGTTGATTTTTTGGCGATCCATTTCGACATAAATAACGAAATAAACGATCCACCAAAACCAAATACAGTCGCAATTAGTAAAATTCCGCCAAGGCTACGATGGCTTAAGCCCAGCGCACTCATTATTATTGAAAGCACCACACCTAATACCAACATAACCGCCAGGTTAGTTAATAAAAACAAAAATACACGTTTCATACGAGTTCTCCAAAAATAACATTTATTGCTGAGCGATTTACTATGTTTGATCGGCTTTGAGCAATCACTGCGTTATGACACACTATGTCATAATGTCAGCGCCATTCTGTGACAAACTATGTCACAACACAAGGGTTATTTATGGATTTAGTAATAATTTTTCAAGCAGGGTTTTATAAATTTGTAATTTAGGGGTTTGCTCTGTGTATGGGCTAATGGCAAGCAGTGGAAATGGTAAGCGTGTTTTCAGTGAATCTAGGTTTGCTTGGTATTCATCCATAGTGGCATCAACTTGGTTAGCAATCCAGCCAATGCAATTAACCCCCATATTTTGCATATGTGCTGCCGTGAGTAATGCATGATTTATACAGCCTAGTTTCATCCCTACCACTAATATTACTGACAGTTGCTCTGCTTTTACCCAGTCGTACAAATACTCGTTATTATTAATTGGTAATGCCCAGCCGCCCGCGCCTTCTGTTAACAGGTAATCGGCGCCTTGTTGCTTAACATGTTGATAAGCCATGCTGAGCTTTTCTACTGTTATGTTTAGTCCCGCTTGCTCTGCAGCTATATGGGGAGCTATTGGCGGCGCAAATGCAAATGGGTTAATTATGTCGTATTTAGCGCTGACTGTGGCACTTTCCATTAGCATTAGCGCATCGGCGTTTACGAGCTGCTCAAACGCCATTTCACACCCAGAGGCAATCGGCTTAAAACCTATGGCGCGCTTTTTATGTTGCGCGAGTAACTTCAACAGCAAACTGGTTACATGGGTTTTACCGGCGTCGGTATCGGTACCGGTAATAAAAAACTGGTTCATGGCATGGCCTTATTATTTTTACTGGGCTTTTTCTAATGATAACAATACTACATGGTAAGATACATGGGCTTTATTGTTTATAATCGGATAGGCATCACATACTTTTTGCAGCGCTGATTTGGTTAATAAACCACGACGACTTGTTGCATGATTTTGTGCTGTGGCACCAATGGCTTTAATCGATTTTATAGCCGCTAATGAACTGCTGTGCTGATCGGTATAGATGACTTTTTTTGATGCGTTGATCTTAAACCCGGCCTTTTCAACCGATTGGTTTATATTATTATGGCTTGCAAACTGATTAATATGATTATGTGAATCAAGCACTGCAAAGGCGGTTTTGATCTCGTTTAATGACCCTGCAACAACCGTACTAATGTAGGCTTGCCCGCCTGGTTTTAATGCTTGGTAAAGCGAGTGCATTAAGGCTTCAAAATTAGCAGACCACTGCAGCGCAAAATTACTAAATAGCACGTCAATACTGTTAGCTTGCAGCGGTAAGTTATCCATATCGGCGCACAGTTTTGGGGTGTTTAAATTACTGCTTTTTAGCATGTTAAAACTTAAATCTATGGCAACAACTTGGCCAAATAATGCCCTTAAAGCCTGAGTATTAACAAGCGGCCCTGCGCCTAGGTCAACACAGAGCCTTTTAGGGTTTGCACTAATGAGTTTAAATAAATCATTTGCCGCTTGTTTTTGCACATTGGCATGCTGGCTGTAACTGTTTGCTGCTTTTGAAAATTTATGCGCCGTGGTTATTTTTAAAACCTGAGCAGCTATACACACAGTTGTAGGGCTAAGTGGCTTAGTTTTAATTGCCTGCGGGCTTATCATGAAATGACCTTTTGTAAACTACCAACGAGTTGTTTTATATCGTCATGGGAGTGGGCTGCACTTAAGGTAATACGCAAACGCGAGGTATTGTGTAAAACAGTTGGCGGGCGAATAGCCGTTAGCCAAATGCCCTGCTGCTTTAGTTGCTCACTGGCTTTTAACGTTTGCTCGGCGCAGCCTAAAACAATCGGTTGAATCGCGGTGTTAGAGTCCATTAACGCAATGTGCTGCTCTTTTGCTAGGCGTTTAAACAGCGCAATATTAGCGTTTAATTTGGCTCGCCTGTCGTTGGCGTCTCTTATGCTTTTAATACGTGCCAAAGTATAAGCGGCAATAAACGGTGACATAGCGGTTGAGTAGGTATAATCACGATTAAACTGCAGCATGTAATCTATAAAATGCTGCGAACCTAATACGCACGCCCCACTACTAGCAACCGCTTTACCAAAGGTGATCACTAAAATATCGGGCAAGGTATCGGCTGCAATTAAGGCTTCACAACTGCCTAGCCCCGATTTTCCTAAAGCACCAAAACCATGTGCATCGTCTATCATTAGCCAGGCGTTATGCTGCTTTGCTAAGGTAAATAGCGCTTTAATTGGCGCGGTATCACCATCCATGGAGAACACACCCTCAGACACAATGAGCTTATTGCGCGCTTTTGATTTTTCTAGCCGTGAGCGTAAATGGTTTATATCGTTATGGTTAAAGCGTATTAACGCGGCGTTGGCGTGTAATGCGCCATCAATTAAACTGGCATGATTGAGTTTATCTTGAAAAATCGCACTGTGTTGCGCTGTCGCTTTATCTTGGAACAAGGCTTTAATCACACTGCTATTTGCGCTAAAGCCCGAATTAAACAACATGCCAGCCTCATAACCCAAAGCACAGCATAAAGCTTGCTCAAGCGCTTGCTGTGGTTGTTGATAACCCGTCACTAATGCTGAACTGTGGCTACCGAGTAATGGCGCACTGGTTAACTCCACCGGCGAATCGCCAAACCCTAAATAATCGTTACTCGCAAAGTTAAGGTAGGTTTTATCTTTAACCGTAATAGTGCGCGCCGTTGCGCTTTGTACTACATAGCGTTTACGCAATAGCTGCTGTGCTTTGCGTTCATCTAAATGGGTGTTTATAAATTCAAATGACATAAATGCTTTAACCTTCAACGCAATACTTTAAACCATTAGCATAGTACTGAGCACTTTACGCTTCGTAAAACAATTCTGAGGTTGCTTTATCAGCCACTTGCGATGACAAAGACGCAGCAACGGCTTCATCAGAATAGTCTTCGGCTGTCTCAGGGTTCATCCCGAGCTTTCTAATTAATTGCATGTCGGCATCGGCTTCTGGGTTTTCGGTAGTAAGAAGTTTATCACCATAAAATATAGAGTTTGCACCGGCAAAAAAGCACATTGACTGCATTTGCTCATTCATTGCTGTGCGTCCTGCTGATAAACGTACGTAACTATGGGGCATCATAATACGTGCTGTGGCAATGGTACGAATAAACTCAAACTGATCTAAGTCATCAACGTTTTCAAGCGGTGTCCCTTTTACCTTTACTAGCATATTAATTGGCACGCTTTCGGGCTGCTGGGGTAAATTAGCCAACTGCATTAATAAGCCATAGCGGTCGCTTGCTTGCTCACCCATACCGACAATACCGCCGGAGCATACTTTCATACCAGCGTCTCGCACATTGCCTATAGTATCAAGGCGGTCTTGAAAGGTACGAGTTGATATAATTTGCTCATAGTATTCAGGTGAAGTGTCGAGGTTGTGGTTATAGTAATCAAGCCCTGCACTGCGCAGTTCATGAGCTTTTTCGTTATTTAACATGCCTAAAGTCATACAGGTTTCAAGGCCAAGGGCTTTTACTTCTTTTACCATTTGCGAAATGTATGGCATGTCTCTGTCTTTTGGATCTGACCATGCAGCCCCCATACAAAAACGAGTGGCGCCTTTTTGTTTTGCTAACCGTGCTTGCTCTACCACTTTTTCTACTTCTATTAGGCGCTCGCGTTCTAAATCAGTTTTATAATGCCCCGATTGCGGGCAATATTTACAGTCTTCTGGGCAGGCACCTGTTTTAATAGATAACAACGTAGAAATTTGTACTTCGTTTGGATTAAAATTAGCGCGATGCACAGAGGCGGCTTTAAATAATAAATCGTTAAATGGCATTTCAAATAAGGCTTTTACTTCCTGATGGGTCCAATCGTGTCGAACTGTTGCAAGCTCCATAATACTCTCTTTTATTTTTTGCTCTTGGTGTTATTGGCTTAGAATACGTATTGCCGTACCATTGTCAACGAAGCCCACTTAGTTAAAGTTTACATATGAACAAAAAACAAACGATAGACCTTGATTTTGATCGTCAGCACATTTGGCACCCCTACACCTCAATGACTCAACCTATTCCGGTTTACCCCGTTACACATGCTAGTCACAACCTTATTCACTTAGAAACGGGCGAACAACTCATTGACGGTATGGCCTCATGGTGGAGTGCTATTCACGGCTATAACCATCCGGTTTTAAATGAAGCGATGCACGCCCAGATAGATAAAATGAGCCATGTAATGTTTGGTGGCATAACCCACCAGCCGGCAGTAGAGCTCTGTAAAAAACTGGTAGCGATAACGCCAGAGGGATTAACAAAGGTGTTTTTAGCCGACAGTGGCTCAGTAAGTGTGGAAGTAGCTATAAAAATGGCGCTGCAATATTGGTTAAGCCAAGGGGTTACAACAAAACAAAAATTAATGACCCCGTTTAAAGGCTACCATGGCGATACGTTTGCAGCGATGAGTGTGTGCGATCCTATTAATTCTATGCATAGTTTGTACGCAGGTTTTTTGCCTGAGCATATTTTTGTGCCTGCCCCTATTAGCCAATTTAATAGCGCGTTTAATCAAGCCGAGGCGGATGAACTAGAACACTATTTTTTAAATCACCACCAGCACGTTGCCGCCTTTATTATTGAACCCATAGTACAAAACGCAGGAGGAATGAACTTTTATCATCCTGATTATTTAGCCTGTGTGCGTAAGCTCTGCACTCAATACGATGTGCTGCTTATTTGCGATGAGATTGCCACCGGATTTGGCCGCACCGGCAAATTGTTTGCTGTAGAGCATGCCAATATAGAGCCCGATATACTGTGTATAGGTAAAGCGCTGACTGGTGGCGCAATGACCCTTTCAGCAACCATAACTAGCGACAAAATAGCCACAGGAATCAGTGAAGGAGAAGCTGGGGTTTTGATGCACGGGCCTACATTTATGGGAAATCCGCTGGCCTGCGCTGTTGCCTGCGCCAGTATTGATTTATTACTAAGCCAAAACTGGCAACACCGTATCAGCGAAATAAATACTCAATTACAGCAGCTGCATAAATGCCAAGCGCTCAGCGCCGTGGCGAATGTACGTACTTTAGGAGCTATTGGCGTAGTAGAGCTTACAGAAGAGGCTGGTAGCATTGATGTCGCTAAAATTCAGGCTTATTTTGTATCTCAAGGAGTATGGATACGCCCCTTTGGTAAACTAATTTATCTAATGCCACCGTATATAAGTGACAAAAACAGTATTCGCGCTTTATGTGATGCTATTTATGACGCCATAAAAGGTAAACATTACGTATAGGTAGGTTAACTATTATTAAGGGTTACGTTAAAATTTATGCAAATAATTAGTTTGCTGCCTATTCGTCCCAAAACATTGGTATTTTTAGCCCTGACCTGTCATTTAGTGTGTTGATCTGAGTGATCTTTAGGGATATGATAATGCCTATCATTTACAATAACATTTATGGACTCACTTGCTATGAAAATATTACTTAAGCCTGCCAAGACATTAAGTGCAAGTTTTTTACTCGCCTCTGCGATTTTTGCACAACCTGTATTTGCTAATGGCCCTATTGGTGAGCATGTTAATCACCTTCAAGCTAATTTAAAAACTTACAATGAAGACGTTGAATGGATGATCTCTAAAGTCGATACCATGGTAAGCGATTACGAGAAAAAAGGCGCAAAAGCAGTCAATAGTGATGATTTGGTTGAGTACTGGGAATCAGTTAAATTCCACAGCGCAATAGAAACTAATTACGTGCCTGTCTATGCCTCTATTTGGCAAGGTTTGTATGGCATAAAAATGGCTATCGATAATAAAAAACCAGCGCTAGAAGTACGCAAACAACAACAAGCAATGAACAATGCCCTATGGCAAGGATTAGGCGCAGTTAAATTGGCGGCTAAGTTTCAACAAAAAGGTTTATTAGATAGCGTTAAAGCAACAGCAACCAAAGAAATGACGCAAAGCGCGACTATCGACGAAATTAAACATAAATTAGACCGAGTGGTCGCTAAATACGCAGAACGTTTAAGCGATGAAGCCACCAACATAGTGCACGATACTTACCTACATTTATTTGAAGGTGTTGAAGGTACACTAATTGAACAAGACGCGAAGTTAGTAGAAGTTCTAGAAAAAGACTTTAACGTAACACTTCCACAAGCAATTTCTAATAATAAAAGTGTTGATGAAGTTCGTGATGTGGTTGTTGATATGCAAACCAAACTAAGCCGCGCTCAAACGCTGATTGAAAAAGCAGAAAAAGCACGTAAGGATGTATTTTAAGTGAAACGCAGAACCTTTATTCAAGGCTTAGCTGCGTTAGGGGTAGCGGGTGCTTTACCGCTATCGCTTTCACGCGCTTTTGCCGCTGATATTGCTATTGTAAACCCCGTGTCTGTTGATACATTGCCTAAATTAAAAGGTGCATTGACGCTTTATTTAGGCCGTGGTGAAGGTGGCTTATACGAAAACGTATTACAAGCCATTCAAAAAAAGAACCCTGATCTTGACCTTGCCATTCGTCGCGGCCCTACCGCAGCGCTTGCCAACACCATTGTTGCCGAAGCAAATGCAGGGGTTAAACGTGCCGACTTATTTTGGGCAGTCGACTCTGGGGCAATTGGTTTAGTTACCGATGCCGGCCTTGCCAAGCCCATGCCGAGTGATTTATCAGCGCAATTACAGCCACAATTTAGATACGATGAATGGGCACCTGTAACTGGTCGTATACGTACTTTGCCTTTTAATACTGAGCGTTTAACCAAAGAGCAAATTCCAACAAGCATTATGGATATTGCCGACAGTGATTTAAGTATTGGTTGGGCGCCTGCTTATGCTTCTTTTCAATCGTTTATTACTGCTATGCGACTTTTAGAAAGTGATGATAAAACGGCTAAGTGGCTCAAAAAAGTTAAAAAACGTTCTAAAACCTACGCAGGTGAACTCGGTGTGGTAATGGGCGTTGAACGTGGTGAAGTAGACATTGGTTTTGCTAATCATTACTACACGCTGCGCTTAAAATCAGGTAAGCCAGATGCAAAACTTGATTTAGCCTTTACGCAAAATGATGCTGGCTGTTTAGTTAACGCTTCAGGTATTTTATCGTTATCTGAAGACCCACTGGCAATCAACTTTATGCGCTATTTACTTAGCATTGAAGTGCAAAGTTATTTAGCAAGCGAAGCCTATGAAATCCCACTGGTTAATGGCATTACTCAACCCGATGGATTGCCAAAGTTAACCAGTATTTCGCCACCTAAAATTGATTTAACTCAGTTGGCTGATTTACGCCCAACTATAGATTTAATGCGCAGCAGCGGCGTTTTATAATGCGAATACCTACATCTTACCCAATGGCGCTGCTTGCAGCGCTAGTGACCCTGACCCCTATTTTTGTTTTAATTACGCTTGCCTCTGACGCAAGCTCTTTTTTTGATAGCCATAATTTAACTATTTTAGGCAATACCCTGTCGTTAATGGGGTTAACCGTATTAGGTTCAATTTTAATTGGTGTGCCCTTAGCATTCATTAGCGCCTATGTGCAGTTACCGTTTAAAAAGTTTTGGCTGGTGGTGTTTGCAGCCCCGCTTGCTATTCCTAGTTACATTGGCGCTTTTACGCTTTATGCTGCATTTGGCCCTGGTGGTGAAATAAACAACTTACTTGGTTTTGAAACCCCCTCTATGTATGGGTTAACGGGAGCCGCCATTGTCATGACCTTGTATACTTTTCCGTTTGTTATGATGACTACCCGTTCGTCTTTACTTAGTTTAGATGCCAGTATGGTCAACGCTGCTCGCACACTGGGTATGTCGATGACGCAAAGCGTATTTAAAGTTATTTTACCCCGCGTAATAAATGGCATTGCTGCAGGGTCATTATTGGTTGCGCTGTATACCTTATCTGACTTTGGTACTCCCGCAATGATGCGCTTAGATACGTTTACCCGTGTTATTTATGTGGAATACAATGCTTTTGCCTTAAGCCGTGCGGCTATGTTATCACTGCAACTGATGGTGATTGTTGGCTTTTTATTAATGATTGAATCACAAATAAAAACCGCCTCAGAGCGTCAAGGTCGTTCGCTTATTTTATTCCCTAAAAAATGGCAACTAGGCGCTATGTTTGCCACCTTTGCGCCTATTTTATTACTCGCTATTGGCCTACCTTTGGCAGTATTTACTTTGTGGTTAGTGCGTGATGGCTTTAGCTCGTTTGATTTGAGTATTGCCTGGCATTCAACTTACGCTTCAGCCATTGCCGCTATTGTTACAGTTATTGTTGCCATTCCAGTTGCCCATGCGGCTTTAAGTGGTAAGGTTGGTAAAGTAATGGAGCGTGTTACTTACTTTGGTTTTGGTATTCCGGGTATTGTTATGGGCACAGCGCTTGTGTATGGCGGCTTACAACTACCCTTTTTATATCAAACGCTGGGCTTATTGATTATTGCTTATATGCTACGTTTTTTACCACTTGCGGTAGGTTCTGTGCGTACCAGCACCGAGCATCTTGACCCAAGTTTGGTAAAATCAGCACGGGTATTAGGGGCAAGCCCGCGCGAAGCTTTTACGCGTATTACTTTACCCCTAACTATGCGTGGTATTATTGCAGGTGGCGCCTTGGTCTTTTTAGAGTCAATGCGCGAATTAGAAGCCACACTTTTATTAGGCCCCACCGGCTTTGAAACGCTATCTACCTACTTATGGCGTGTTTACGAAGCCGGTTATTTTGGCCGTGCCGCTATTCCTGGCTTATTGTTGGTGGTGATTTCTGCGGGTGCTTTAGCTATTATGATGTCTGGCGAAAAACGCAACCAGTTTGAACATTAAGGATTTATAAAAAATGCTATCTGTAAGTCAGTTGTCTATAGATTATGGCAGTAATCGTGTTGTTAGCGATTTAAATTTCACCTTAGGTGAAAGCGAAATATTAATGCTTGTTGGTCCAACAGGTTGCGGAAAAAGTACTATTTTACAAGCGTTAGCGGGGCTTTTACCGATTAGCGAGGGTGAAATTAAAGTGGCTAAATGGACAGCGACACCAAAGCATACTGTGGCGCCTGAAAAACGCAGCGTAGGTATGGTGTTTCAAGACTTTGCGTTGTTCCCTCATTTAACAGTTGAACAAAACGTATGTTTTAAACTTAAAGACACCAGCCCTGCCGATCACTGGTTAAAGCTTCTTGGTTTAGATGCATTTAGGCATAAAAAACCAGCCACACTGTCAGGCGGGCAAAAGCAACGCGTAGCATTAGCGCGTACCCTTGCCCACCAACCTGACTTTGTATTACTTGATGAGCCGTTATCTAACCTTGATGCTGCCTTAAAAGATATGTTGCGTTGGGATATCCGCAACGCATTAAAAGAAGCTGGTGTACCGGCAATTTGGGTAACGCACGATCAAGAAGAAGCGCTTTCGGTGGGCGATCGTGTGGGTGTTTTAAAAGGCGGTAAAATACAACAAATTGACACCCCAGAGCAGTGTTTTAGTACCCCAAACAACCGCTTTGTGGCCCGCTTTTTAGGTGAAGCCAGCTTTATAAAAGGAACCCTAAATAACGGCCAAGCGCTTACCGATATTGGTAATGTACCTGCAAACGGCGTTGATTGTGACACTGGTGAGGTAGAAGTTTTGCTTCGTCCAGATGATGTATTATTAGTACAAAGCAGTATTGGTAATAATGGTGAAGTAATTTGGGTACGCTTTGAAGGCGGTAGCCGTTTATGCGCGGTTAAACTTGCATGCGAAACCGTGGTAACTAGCCGAGTAAGCCATGAGGTGGTTGTACACCCAGGTGACAAGGTACATGCTTCGCTCAGTACATCTCATCCCCTAGCGGCATTTAAAAGCTAGCGCGTAATAACACGAGTAGTTTTATGAAAAAGCCCTAATTTTGGGCTTTTCTTATAATTACCACTCAAACATGTAGGCCATTTTACTAATGGTTTTAAGCGGTATGTTATGGCTGTTGCGCTTGGCATATAAGTGCTGCATTGATTTGTCTTTTACTTCACCAACAATCACTTCTTTTACTTGATACCCTAAAGCTATCGCTGCTTGCGAATAGGCAATGAATTCCCATTTTTTAATGTTAGTGTTATCAACAATAACCAGTTCAATACCTTGTGCTAACGCGTTAATAAAACGTGCTAGGTTTAGGTTATGATATTGCGATAATTTAAACTTATCGAAATGATATTCACCCTGTTCGTTTACAAAGTAATCATCTGTTGAGCAAATAAAATAATTGCTTTCATCTGCACCCGATAATTCGTCAGCGAGATTTTGCGCATAATATGACTTACCACTGCCTGGCAGTCCTCGTAAAATAAAAACTTGTTTCATAGCATCCATTTTTTATTAATGGTAAACGTTAATTCGGTTTGATTACTAATAATGCCACAAATTAATGAATTTTCAGAGTAACAAATGGTAATAGTAGCCATTTAACACTAAAAACTGGTTAAAAAAACCGCGCATGACTAAAAACTTTTAAAGAGTTGCCCACAACAGTTTTTTTATTTTACTTTACTAGGTATTATACAAGGTTCAAGTGCAGTGACCTTACATACATAAATGCATGAGTAACGCACAATTAATTTATATAGTTAGGCAACTTATATCATTGGAGTGAAGATGAGCCATTTAGCGATTTCAGAGCTATTAAAAGGCAATGTTGCGGTAGACAGCCAAGTAACCATTAAAGGCTGGATCCGTACACGCCGCGATTCAAAAGCAGGAATATCATTTTTAGCCGTTCATGACGGTTCGTGTTTTGATCCTATTCAAGCGGTAGTTCCTAATTCACTGAATAATTATGATGAAGTTACAAGCTTAACAGCAGGCTGTTCTGTGTCGGTTACCGGTGTATTAGTACAATCAGCAGGACAAGGCCAATCTTTCGAGATTCAAGCTAACTCAGTGACTGTGTTAGGTTGGGTTGAAAATCCAGATACTTACCCAATGTCGGCGAAGCGCCACAGCATTGAGTACTTACGTGAGCACGCTCACCTGCGCCCGCGCACCAATATGATTGGCGCAGTAACGCGCGTACGTAACTGTTTAGCGCAAGCGATTCACCGTTTTTACCATGAGCAAGGCTTTTACTGGATCAGTACACCAATCATCACAGCCAGTGACTGTGAAGGTGCGGGTGAAATGTTCCGCGTATCAACCCTTGATATGCAAAACCTGCCAATGACAGATAAAGGCGAAATTGATTACAGCGAAGACTTTTTTGGTAAAGAAGCATTCCTAACGGTATCTGGCCAGTTAAACGGTGAAACATATGCATCAGCTATGTCAAAAATTTACACCTTTGGTCCTACGTTCCGTGCAGAGAATTCAAATACATCTCGCCACTTAGCTGAATTTTGGATGGTAGAGCCAGAAGTTGCGTTTGCTGATTTAGAAGATATCGCAAAATTGGCTGAAAACATGCTTAAGTACGTGTTTAAAGCGGTATTAGAAGAACGCCGTGACGACATGGAGTTTTTTGCTCAACGTATCGAAAAAACAGCGATTAGCCGTTTAGAGGAATTTGTTGAAAAAGACTTCGCACAAGTTGATTACACAGACGCTGTAGAAATTCTAAAAGCATGTGGCAAGAAATTTGAGTACGCTGTTGAATGGGGTGTAGATTTACAGTCTGAGCACGAGCGTTACCTAGCAGAAGAACACTTTAAAGCACCGGTTGTTATTAAAAACTACCCGCGCGATATTAAAGCATTTTACATGCGTCAAAACGAAGACGGTAAAACCGTAGCGGCTATGGACGTAGTGGCACCTGGCATTGGTGAGATCATTGGTGGTTCACAACGTGAAGAGCGTCTTGATGTATTAGATGCACGCCTTGACGAAATGGGCTTAAATAAAGAAGACTACAGCTGGTACCGCGACCTACGTAAATACGGTAGCGTGCCACACTCTGGCTTTGGTTTAGGGTTTGAGCGCTTAGTTGCTTATGTTACCGGTATGGGTAACGTACGTGATGTAATTGCATTCCCTCGTACTAAAGGCAGCGCAACGTACTAAGCCACGCTTTGTAACGTTAAATAAAAAACCAACCTAAGGGTTGGTTTTTTATTGTCTTTATCTAAATCTTTATAAATATCTTGCGTTTATAAAGCATATTTGACATTAACCAAAAGCCAATAACATGCAATAAAGCAAAGGTGAACGATGCCAATTTAGCACTCATGACTAAGGCTAACTGTTGATACATCCAATCCCCCAAGTTTAGCTCGCCAATATTAATCAGTGAATAGCTCAGTACCCACACACCCGATAACACATAAATAAACAACGGATTCGAGCCATATACAATTAATGGATTAACAAGGCGTTCGGGTTTTACTATGTCGCAAAGCCATACAAAAAAGGCCAGTACAATACAGGCAATCCCTGAGGTGTAAATAACGAAGGTACTGGTCCAAAGCGATTTATTAATTGGCATAATCAGCGAGCCTAATTGCCCTAAAGCGATACCAACAACCCCAATGACCAACAAACGCTTAATACTTGTCCATTGACTGCTAGAACTGGTAAGTAAACGGGTAACCTCAAAGCCAAATTAAACACTTACTACACTTGGTAAGGTGCTCAAAAGCCCTTCTGGATCAAACGCTAATCCTTTACCTTGCCACAAATGCGATTCACCTAATACCGCTATATCAACCGTTCTAACCAGGTTGTTCTCTAGTGTATAGGCATTATTAGAACCAACACTTAAAAGCAGTAACCAATATGCAATTAAAATTGCAACCGATAAGCTGATCACCCCTCGCCTGTTGAGTAACAATACACAGATAGACGCTAAAATATAGGCAATGCCTATTCGCTGTAATACGCCCAGTATTCTTAAGTTTTCAATGCTCGTGGTAAAGGGATACATATTTAACGCTAAGCCAATAGCAAAAATAATTGCTCCTCGTTTTATCAGCCGTAACACTTGGCTTGCATTAGCTGTGCTGTTGGTTTTTTTAAATGAAAAAAACATCGCAGAGCCAATTATAAACATGAAAAACGGAAAAATTACATCCGTTGGTGTACACCCATGCCAATCGGCATGAAGTAAAGGGGCATACACGTGGGACCACGAACCCAGTGTATTTACCAGTATCATTACCCCCGCATAGCATCAAGCGCTTTATACCTTGTCATTTTGGCTCCTATTTAATAATTTGAGTGTCTACAACTGACAACGCTGTCACCTTGTTATAAAAAAAGCCAAGCGCAAGTAATTTAGATAAGTGGCGTTATTGAATTAAAAAAGCCGCAGAATCAAGAATGAAACGGCGGCTTTAAATCAGAATATTTAACTTTATATAATGCTGTGGTTATTAAACTTTATAAAGCTTGTTCAAGTTCAGGTAATACATCAAATAAATCAGCAACTAAACCGTAATCAGCCACTTGGAAAATAGGCGCATCTGAGTCTTTATTTATGGCCACAATAATTTTTGAGTCTTTCATGCCTGCTAAATGCTGAATTGCACCACTAATACCCACCGCTATGTATAAATTAGGCGCTACAATTTTACCTGTTTGGCCTACTTGCATGTCGTTAGGGACAAAGCCTGCGTCAACCGCTGCACGTGAAGCGCCAATTGCAGCTCCCAGTTTATCGGCAATACCATTAAGTAGCACAAAGTTTTCACCATTTTGCATGCCTCGACCACCTGAAATAACCACATCAGCTGCGGTGAGCTCTGGGCGTTCAGACTCAGTTTGCTCAACACTTACAAAGCTACTTAACTGTGAATCAGAGACCGTATCTAAGGTTGTGACATTAGCTGGTGCTTGTTCGCCTTGTAAATCAAAGCTACTTGCACGCACGGTGATCACTTTTTTATTATCGAGTGATTTAACCGTTGCTATGGCATTTCCCGCATAGATTGGGCGTTTAAACGTGTCTGCGTCAATAACATCAATAATTTCTGAAATTTGTGCAACATCTAATGATGCGGCAACACGCGGCATAAAGTTTTTACCTGTCGTTGTGGCACTTGCCACGATATGGCTATACTCATCTGCAAGTGATAACACTAGATCTGTCATGCTTTCAGCAAGTTGATGTTCGTACACCGCGTTATCTGCAAGTAATACATTTGTAACACTCTCGATGCTCGCAAGTGACTCACTCATGGCACCTAAGTTTATGCCAGCTAACAATACATCGACATCAAAGCCTAATTTTTTAACGGCGTTAATGGTTTTTGAGGTTTCTGGTTTTAAGGCACCGTTATCGTGCTCTGCAATTACAAGAGTTTTCATTTAAATCACCTTTGCCTCTGTTTTAAGTTTTTCTACAAGCTGTGCAACGTCTTCAACAATAATGCCGCCGCTGCGTTTTGCTGGTTCTTCTACATGAACGACTTCAATACGCGGTGTTAAATCAACACCTAGCGAATCAGCCGCTATAACTTCTAACGGCTTACGTTTGGCTTTCATAATATTAGGTAGCGACGCATAACGTGGCTCATTCAAACGTAAATCGGTGGTGACTATTGCGGGTAAATTAAGCGCAACAGTTTGCAAACCGCCATCAACTTCGCGGGTTACATTCACTTTGCCATTTTCAATAACGACTTTTGAAGCAAATGTACCTTGGCCGCGATTAGTTAATGCAGCGAGCATTTGGCCTGTTTGATTATTATCAGAATCGATAGATTGCTTGCCTAAAATAACCAGCTCAGGAGATTCTTGCTCAACCACTTTCGCAAGTAACTTTGCAATATGGAGAGATTCTAGGTTTTGCTCGGTTTCAACATGAATCGCTTTATCAGCGCCAAGGGCAAGTGCTGTGCGTAATTGCTCTTGTGATGCTTTAGCGCCAATAGTCACAACAACCACTTCGCTTGCAGTACCCGCTTCTTTTAAACGAATCGCTTCTTCTACCGCAATTTCACAAAATGGGTTCATTGCCATTTTTACGTTTGTTAAATCAACACCGCTGTTATCAGGTTTAACGCGAGCTTTTACGTTGTAATCAATCACTCTTTTTATTGGTACGAGAACTTTCATAGGGACTCCATAATTATTTAAACCTATAAGCTAACGTCTACGTCAACCTATTTATTTTATGAAATCAGACTACTTCCTGTTGACGTAAACGTCAACCTAAAATAACCTTAAACTATTCACAACCTGTAACGATTAATTTGCATAACAAAGAAACAGGTTGCTTAGCTTACTTTTTGCCAAATAATGCAAAGGTGAGTCCGTCATAGATAAAGAGGTTATTATGATTGAACGCGAAACCATGGAATTTGATGTAGTTGTTGTAGGGGCAGGTCCTGCGGGGCTTTCAACAGCAATTAAACTCGCGCAGCAAGCACAAGAAAAACAACAAGAGTGCATGATATGTGTAGTTGAAAAAGGCTCAGAAGTGGGCGCGCATGTATTATCGGGTGCTGTTTTTGAAACCAAAGCATTGGATGAACTACTGCCAAACTGGCAAGAATTGGGCGCGCCTGTTACGACTAAAGTCCAAAGCGATGAAATTTATTGGTTTAATAACGAACAAAAAGCAACCTCAATTCCTCACTTTGCTACACCAAATACATTTCATAATAACGGTAACTACATTGTTTCTATGGGGAATGTATGTCGTTGGCTTGCTGAGCAAGCAGAAAACTTGGGCGTTGAAATATTTCCAGGCTTTAGTGCTCATTCACTTATTATTGAAGATGATGTTGTTAAAGGCATTATTACCGGTGATATGGGGCTGGATAAAAACGGTGACGAAAAAGACGGTTACATGCCGGGTATGGAGTTACGTGCTAAATACACGGTATTTGCTGAGGGCTGTCGCGGCCATTTAGGTAAGCAACTGATCAATCAGTTTGCTTTAGACGATGAATGCTCGCCACAGCATTACGGTTTAGGCTTTAAAGAAATTTGGCAAGTGGATGAATCTAAACATCAGCTTGGTAAAGTAGTTCACGGAACCGGTTGGCCATTGAGTGGCGATACTGGCGGTGGTGCTTTTATGTATCATAGCGAAAACAACCAAGTGGTGGTTGGTTTAATAGTTGATTTAAATTATTCAAATCCACATTTAAGCCCATTTGATGAGTTTCAGCGCTTAAAACACCACCCGGTATTTAAAAACACCCTCGAAGGGGGTGAGCGTATTGCTTATGGTGCGCGCGCCATTGCCAAAGGCGGTTTACACTCTTTACCTAAAATGCATTTCCCGGGTGGCTTGTTAGTGGGCTGTGAAGCAGGCACGCTTAATTTTGCAAAAATTAAAGGTAATCATACGGCTATGAAGTCAGGCATGATAGCCGCTGAGGTCATTTTTAATGCGCTACAAAACGATTTAGCTAACACTGATTTAACCCAGTACACCGCTGAGTTTAAAAAGTCATGGGCGTATAAAGAGCTGTATCAATCTCGAAACTTTGGCCCTGCAATGCATACATTAGGTAAATTTGCAGGCGGTGCATACAACACCCTTGATCAAAACATATTTAAGGGTGCCCTACCGTTTAGTTTTAAAGATAACGTACCCGATCACGCCACTTTAAAAGACGCTGATCAAGCTGAAAAAATTGCCTATCCAAAGCCTGATGGCAAACTCAGCTTTGATAAGCTTTCTTCGGTATTTTTATCAAACACTAATCATGAAGAATCGCAGCCGTGTCATTTAAAACTCAAAGATGCATCAATTCCGATTAAGGTAAATTTAGTTAAATTTGATGAACCTGCACAGCGATACTGCCCTGCCGGCGTTTATGAAGTACAAGAAGTCGAAGGCGAGCAAGTCTTTGTGATCAATGCACAAAACTGTGTGCATTGTAAAACCTGTGATATTAAAGATCCGAACCAAAATATCACCTGGGTCACCCCTGAAGGTGCTGGCGGTCCTAACTACCCCAATATGTAACAACCTTTCTAAAGAAATTATAAACTTATCCTAAATTGCAGGGGCTTCGGCCCCTTTTTTGCGCTATGCTGTTAAGTAATATGAATAAATGAGAGTGTGTTATGGCGTCGTCGAGTGTAATTTTTCGTTTTTTAGCAGAGCCTACCGATGTAAATTTTGGTGGTAAGGTGCATGGTGGTGTGGTCATGAAGTGGATTGACCAAGCAGGCTATGCCTGTGCTGCAGGTTGGAGCGGTCATTACTGCGTAACCGTATCGGTTGCGGGCGTTAAGTTTAGCCGTCCTATTTTGGTTGGCCAAATTGTTGAAGTGGAAGCAAAAATTGCACACACCGGTAAAACCAGTATGCAAATTTTCATACAAGTACGCTGTGGCGACCCTAAAACCCAAAACTTAGTTGAAACTAATCATTGTGTAATAAGTTTTGTTGCTATGGATGAGACGGGCTACCCTGTTGCCGTTCCTGAATTCACATCTGTTACTGACGAAGATAAAAAGCTAGAAAATTACGCCATTAAAATGAAACAAATAGCGATAGAAACAGAAAACTTACTTTATCAAGTTTAATTAAGTACCTTTTGCAGGTATGTATAAACTACAACAAGCTGTAAATTCTACAATTTTTATTTTTTTACAAATTAACAGTACGCTTAACAGCTGGATGTTTTGCGTACTTAAACCACCAAAAAAGTTCAATAAATACACTTTAAGAGAAAATATTGAACAAAAAAATTATTGGCATGTTCACTGCAATTAGTAAATCGACGTTTGATAAATCTATCGAACATTAGATTTTATTTTTTAAAGGAGCTATACAATGATTAAAACACTTTCTCTCTCTGCACTTGCTTTAGCAACACTGGGTTTTAATTCAGCAGCACAGGCTGATGTTACCGACATGGACTCTCCACGTATTTATACGGGTATTGGTTACGGCCAATATTCATTTCAGTTTGAAGATAGCGAAAACGACACCGATTTCGATGACGATGCGCAAATGTTAAAAGGTTATATCGGTACTCAATTTAATGAACATTTAAGTCTTGAGCTTGCCTATCAAAATTTTGATGAAGTGAGTGACATAGACAGTAAAGCAGAAATTGATGGGGTATCACTAGCAGCGCGTTTTGCAGCGCCAATCACTGAAGACTTTTCTGTTTATGCAAAAGGTGGTTGGTTTGAATGGGATGCAGACGTTACTCAAGAGCTACCGGTTGGCAGCGTAAGCGCATCTCAAGATGGCGGCGACGTATTTTACGGTGCAGGTATTGAATATGCATTTACAACCAATATGCAAGTGCGTTTAGAGTATGAGCGTTACGAATTAGAAGATGATATTGATCCAGAAATGGATGTTGCGTCAGTATCATTCCAATACATGTTTTAATAACAACTCAATAGTTGCAATCTAAGGGTAAGGCTAGGTTTAGCCTTGCCCTTTTTTATTCCATATTTAAACCAATCAGTCTATAACTCCTCTCCTAATTAAGCTAATGCCAGCAACATTAATTAAAGGTAGAATAACGCTCTATTTTTTCTATAACCGAGCATTATGAGCGATTATCAAATTTCGGCTATTGGCCATATTCAATCACCGTATAAACAAAAGTTTGCCATTCCTAGACAACCTCGATTAGTGCCCGAAGCTAAAGCTAAACTTATTTTTGCTCCAGATTTTAATCGTGAAGAATTTGTTCGTGGTTTAGATGAATTTAGCCATATTTGGCTATTATTTCGTTTTCATGAAACCGCAGATAAAGGCTATTCAGCAATGGTGCGCCCGCCGCGCCTTGGTGGTAATGAACGTAAAGGCGTTTTTGCCACACGCGCTACATTCAGACCTAACGCTATAGGGATGAGTGCTGTTAAGTTAGAGGGAATTGAATACAAAAATGGGCAGTTAGCGTTATTGCTCGCCGGTATTGATTTACTTGATGGTACACCTATTGTTGATATTAAGCCTTATTTGCCCTATTCAGACGCTTTACCTGATGCCAGTGCAGGCTTTGCCGACACGCGCCCTGAAACTCACATGAGTGTTGAATTTAGTGAGCAAGCTTTGGAATTTATAAATAAACAAAGCCACTATCCTGAGCTACAAGCGTTTATCAGCAATGTGCTAAAACAAGATCCTCGCCCAGCGTATAAAAAGCAAAAACAAGGCATGCAAAGTTATGGTATGAATTTGTATGAATACAACATTACCTGGCAAGTGACTGACTCTCATCATCTGGTTACTCATATAGAGCCCAGTTAAACTAACTTTAAAACCCTGCTATAGCTATAAAATGCGATAAAAAATCACTTAGCGCTTTAGTGTCAATGCATCCGCTGGTAAACTGAGCGCCTTAATTAAAAGAACATATTACTCTATTTCGGAAAAAACATGCGTACTAGTCAATATATACTCGCTACACTTAAAGAAACGCCATCAGATGCGGAAATTGTATCGCATCAATTAATGCTTAGAGCCGGAATGATCCGTCGCGTCGCTTCGGGTTTATACACTTGGCTACCCTCTGGTTTACGTGTGCTTAGAAAAGTAGAAAACATTGTACGCGAAGAAATGGATAAAGCAGGCGCAATTGAAATGCTAATGCCAGTAATTCAACCGGCTGACTTATGGGAAGAGTCTGGCCGCTGGAGTGAGTTTGGTCCAGAGCTTATGCGCTTTACCGATCGTCACAATCGTGAATTTGCCATGGGCCCTACCCATGAAGAAGTGATCACCGATTTTGTTCGTAAAGAAATTAACAGCTACAAACAACTACCAATTACTTTGTACCAAGTACAAACTAAAGTACGTGACGAACGTCGCCCACGTTTTGGTGTTATGCGTGCCCGTGAATTTACTATGAAAGATGCCTACTCATTCCATTTAACCGATGAATGTTTAGATGCAACGTATCAAGTAATGCACAAAGCCTACTGTAATATTTTTGAACGTTTAGGCCTTGATTTCCGCCCAGTAATTGCAGATACAGGCTCTATTGGCGGTAGTGTATCGCATGAGTTTCACGTACTTGCTGAATCTGGCGAAGACGCCATTGCTTTTAGTGATGCCAGTGACTACGCCGCTAATATTGAAAAAGCAGAAGCGCTAGCGCCAATTGAATCGCGCCCTGAAGCAAGCAAAGAGCTAAAAGCATTCCCAACGCCTAATGCTAAAACAATTAATGAGCTGAAAAAACACTATGGTGTAAAACCACATCGCGGTGTTAAAACACTGATTGTTTATGGCGCCCCTGATGAAGACGGAAAACGTGGCTTAGTTGCACTAGTACTGCGTGGCGATCACGAGCTTAATGAACTTAAAGCTGAAAAACACCCACTGGTTGCTGCACCATTAGAAATGGCAACCGAGGCAGATATTGTGGCTGCCATTGGCGCAAAACCGGGTTCTTTAGGCCCTGTTGGCTTAAACATGCCAATTATTGTTGATAGAACGGCGAATGTAATGGCTGATTTTGTAGCTGGCGCAAACAAAGACGATGAGCACTTTAGTGGTATTAACTGGGATCGCGACGTAACAGACTACGAGGTTGCTGATATCCGTAATATTGTTGAGGGCGATCCTAGCCCGTGTGGTCAAGGCACGTTGCAAATTAAGCGCGGTATTGAAGTTGGTCATATTTTCCAACTAGGTACTAAATACTCAGAAGCAATGAAAGCAGGTGTATTAAGCGAATCGGGTAAAAACCAAACAATGACTATGGGTTGTTATGGTATTGGTGTATCGCGCGTAGTTGCCGCTGCCATTGAGCAAAATAACGACCAATACGGTATTACCTGGCCTAAAGCCATCGCCCCTTTCGATTTAGCAATTGTGCCAATGAATATGCATAAATCGCATCGTATTCCTGATATTGCTAATAATCTATATCAAGGTTTGAAAGATGCAGGTTTAGATGTGCTATTTGATGACCGTAAAGAGCGCCCTGGTGTTATGTTTAACGACATGGAATTACTCGGTGTACCTTACACGCTTGTCATTGGTGAGCGTAACCTTGATGAAAACAAGGTAGAACTTAAAAACCGCCGCACTGGTGAAAAGCTAATGATAGATATTGATAGCGCGATTGAAACAATCAAAAATCAATTTAATGCATAAGCTTAAAATTAATTAAAAAAACCGCTGTATGATTTTTTCATACAGCGGTTTTTTATTAATTTCTGTAAGCCAAGCTCGATTTTTTAAGTACTCATTTCAGCACTAAAACCTAATAATAATTAATTATCTAAACAACACATCTTCACGGTTAAACCATTTCACACAAAATGCCAGGAGTGCCCCTGCGATGAGTGCTGTTGCTAGGAATATCAATCCCACCAGCGTGTAATCAACGGTGCCTTTAACAATTTCTTTAATCGCTAAGGCGACGTTAGTTACCGGAATAAACGCCGTTTTAGAAGTCAGTTCCATGTTAGGCATTATTGAAATAATAATCGGGAAAAACACGACCATACTTAATGGCGTCATGTAATTTTGCGCTTCTTTAAACGAGCGTGCATAGATTGATATTGCCAGAGCTAATGCAGAAAAGGTTGCAGCTATAGGCAATAATAAGACAAAAATCATTAGTAAGTCTGTGATAGCCAATGTACTAAAAGCGGCTTTGATAAATTCAAGATCAGCAAAAGCCAGCGCTAAGGCTATCCAACACCCCATACTAATAACGGTTATCGTGGTTGATGCAATTGACGTAGTGAGTAGAGTAATGAATTTACCCAATACTAGCTCGGTACGAGTAATAGGTGTAAGTAATAAAGTTTCTAAGGTACCTCGTTCTTTTTCACCGGCCCCTAAATCAATAGCTGGATACGTTGCGCCTACCAGTACTAACGGAATAAGTAGATAAGGTAAAAACCCACCCACTTTTTCACCTAGGTTTTCGCGCTTATCGGCAGTGTCTACTTTAACTACATTAACTGGCTTTAAAATAGATTCTTGTGCGCTTTTATCTATACCAAAGCTCAATAATTTACTTTCTTGTAAAGTATCGCTGTACTCTTTAGCAAGCTCTTTGACACGCTCAAATAAGAAGTTAATTGATTTTGAATCATTAAATACAACTTGCCATTCGCTTTGCTTTTGCTCATTTAATGTTTTCACTGCATCACTTGGCAGGTATATTCCCATGTCGATATCGCCGGCGTTTACACCAGCTTTTAGCTCCTCAATACTGTTGAAGGTTTTATCACCTTTATATAACTCAAAGCTTTTGTGATAAAACACTTTATCAGTAAATTCTGGTGCATAGTCGCCATTGATAATCACATAGGTATTTACTTTTTGTTCAGCATCAAGCGCAGCTTGCGAGGATATAAACGCAACCACAGCAAATAACAACGGGAAAACTACAATAGGAAATACCACCACGAACAATAAGGTTTTTTTATCGCGTAGTAGCTCGGTTAATTCCTTTTTAAATACTTCAAACATCATGTTTCTCCGTTAAAATGTTCATAAACGCTTGATTTAATTCTTCACTGTTGCCTGCCTGTTTAAATTCAGCAAGCGTGCCATCAAAACAACTAACGCCTTCATTAATCACCGCAACGCGGTCACATAAAAGGGCTACTTCATCCAAATGATGCGTAGAAAAAATAACAGGAGTACCTTGTGCTTTTAAGCCTTTAATAAAGTTGATCACCGTTTGGGTGGTCATAATATCGAGGCCGGTAGTTGGCTCATCGAGAATAACAACGTCTGGGTTATGTACCACAGCACGCGCAATGTTGGCTTTTTGCTTCATGCCGGTTGATAAGTTTTCAGCACGTTTATCAATAAATTTATGCATATCAAGTAAGGTAAATAACTCTTCACAGCGTGCCTTAATAGCCGGCTTGCTCATGCCGTGCAGTTTTGCAAAGTACTCTATGTTTTCTTTTACCGTTAAACGACCATATAAACCAGTAGAGCCGGATAAAAAACCGATAGATTTACGCCCAATGAGTGGCTTTTTAATTATGTCATTTCCTGCAATAGTAATACTGCCATCATCAGGTTTTAAAGCGGTAGAGATCATTCTTAATGTTGTGGTTTTGCCTGCACCATTAGGCCCTAAGAGCCCTAATACTTCGCCTTTTGCACAGCTAAAGCTGACATTTTTGACCGAGTGAAAATAATCTTTATCTTCACGGGGGTCTATATCATCTATTTTATTTTTTTTATGATCTTTAGTGAGCTTAAATTTCTTTTTAAGCGCGGTAACTTCTATCATTTTCGTGTCCTTCGTTTCGGTCTAAAATAGTCCGTGTTATCGTAAAATGATGGATTGTTATTCTCATCACACCAACCAGGAACACCTAATAAAGGTAAAGGTGAAAGCTGTTTGTTATCGGCTAAACAATCATCAGTTTTAATCATCTCATAAAGGCGCTGATCTAGGTACTGATATTGCGTTACTAAATCTTTACAAAATATTTCATCGGGTACATTTACAAATAAGGCTTTGCCTGTGAGCCCAATATAAGGTTTGGTCAACATTTCGTAATTAGCGTGGCCAAACATGAATGGCGCTATAGTTTTACCCCACTGCTCTCTATGCGTTATAAATGCTGTTTTCCATTGGTGGTCTCTTAAGCATTCTTTCCAATTTGAATCACTAATAGCTAAAACTACGCCACACTCGTCAAACAGGGTTAATGCGTTACGATGTTTACTGCGTTGTTTTAAACCATGGACTGCTATTTCATCTACATGACGCTGATTTATTAAGGCTTTTGTTTTTGGAAATAAACACCAAATAAAACCACCAAACAGATCATGCCAGTTTTGTTGTCGGGTGGGCACGTCCCCTGTTTCAAAAATGACTTGTTCATAATAGCGCTCAGCAAAATCAACCTTGGCATCATCGACAAAACGAATGGGGAGATTATTAGCATTGATGGCGTTTAAATACGGGGTAAAGTACGCAGGCTCAGGCCAGTCTGTTAGCTGATCTATTTTAAACAGCTGACGAAGGTGCTCAAATGCACCTCCATTTATACTCGTTACTTGAAATTGTTCTGGGGGAGTAAAACGCTTCATTGTTACCTTTACTGTACATTTTTATCAGCAACAGTTTACCGCAAAAACTGGTTCTAATTAATAGAAGTTCATATACTAACGCCACTTAGAACAAAAAAAGAGCCAATATGAAACGTTATTTTTCTTTGACCCTAATAACAACGGCAATTTTAGCCGGCTGTGCAACAACAAGTATCACATCTGATGATGTCGCTAAAGGCTACAACAGCATTCAAGCGGATGAAATTGCTAAGCATGTAAAAGTGTTAGCTTCAGATGAATTTGGTGGACGTGCTCCTTCATCTGAAGGTGAAAAGCTTACACTTGATTACTTAACAAAAGAATTTACTGCTTTAGGCTTTGAGCCGGGTAATGGCGACAGCTTTTTCCAAGAAGTGCCGCTTGTATCGTTAGAAGCAGACTCTGATATGGTGCTTAATATTGGCGGTAAAGACTACCAATACAAAAAAGACATGGTTATGGGCAGCAGCCGTATTAGTGCGCAAGAAGGAATTGAAAACTCGGAGCTTGTATTTGTGGGCTACGGTGTTAACGCACCTGAATATAACTGGAATGATTACGAAGGCCTAGATGTTAAAGGTAAAACCGTTGTTATGCTGGTAAACGATCCGGGTTTTGCAACTAAAGATCCTGCTTTATTCACCGGCGATGCAATGACCTATTACGGGCGCTGGACTTACAAATACGAAGAAGCAAGCCGTCAAGGTGCTGCTGGTGCTATTATTATTCATGAAACTGCTCCAGCGTCTTACCCTTGGTCTGTGGTTGAGAACTCATGGAGTGGCGAGCAATTTGGTTTCGTAAAAGAAAACAATAATATGGACCGTGTTGCTGTTGAAGGTTGGGTTACTGTTGATGTAGCAAAAGAGCTTTTTTCTAAAGCAGGCCTTAATTTTGAAACCGCCAAAGCAAACGCTGCCAAAGGTGCTTACCATGTTGATATGGGCGATTTAACAGCCACTGTGAATGTAAAAAACACCATCAAAAAATCGGTATCTTATAACTTTATTGCCACTCTTCCTGGTAGTAAAACACCCGATGAGCATATTATTTACTCTGCGCATTGGGATCATTTAGGAACGGATAAAAATCGTAAAGGCGATCAAATTTATAATGGTGCCCACGATAACGCAACAGGTACAGCCGGTATGATAGAAGTTGCCGAAGCCTTTACCAAACTAGGTAAACGCCCTGACCGTTCAATGACCTTTTTAGCGGTAACCGCTGAAGAGCAAGGTTTATTAGGCTCGAAATATTATGCTGCGAATCCAGTTATTCCAGCTAATAAAACCGTTGCAAATATTAATATGGACAGCTTAAACCTATTAGGTAAAGTAAAAGATATTAGTGTGGTGGGTATTGGTAAATCACAAATGGATGAGCTATTAGCAACTGCGGCCAAAGAGCAAGGCAGAAAAGTATCGGGCGACCCTAAACCATCTTCAGGTGGTTACTACCGCTCAGATCACTTTGCCTTTGCTAATATGGGTGTTCCTGCCATGTATGCCGGTGGCGGTACACAAGCGTTTGATGAAGAAACTGCAAATTACCGTAAGCGTATGAGCTTAGTACTGCGTGGTTGTTACCACCAACCTTGTGATAGATACCGTGATGAGTGGGATTTATCAGGTGCGGTTCAAGATTTACAATTATTTTATAAAGTAGGTTTTGATATTTCACAACAAACTCAGTGGCCTACGTGGAATGAAAACTCAGAGTTTCAACGTAAAAAGTAACTACTGCGACAACACGTAAATGATATTGATTATCATTTAATTAAATAGTACAGTGCGATCTCATTCTTTAATTAGGTCGTACTGTATGTTTTTAACATCCCATTTAGGAGTTATTTCGCCAGCTGCAAAACGTGTTTTTCATCAAAATAAACGCCTAATTTTACCTCTGTTAATTTTAGTCTGTTTAGCCCTGCCCGATTTACGCGCCATAACAATTACTGCACTGAGTGATGCTTTTTTTCAAGTCAGTGTGTTTGTTGTTGCGACCTTATTTATTTACTACTACGCGATTGATCATTTACCCCAACTAGAGCTTCGTTACCTAAATGCTAAGTCACCGGTATTAGAGGTCAGCTTTGCTGCTTTTTTAGGCATGTTACCAGGCTGTGGTGGCGCGATTATTGTGGTGACTCAATTTACAAAAGGCCAAGCTAGCTTTGGCGCAATTGTTGCTGTATTAACGGCCACTATGGGTGATGCCGCGTTTTTATTGTTAGCGACTCGCCCTACCGAGGGTTTAACCATCATGGCAATAGGGTTTGTGGTTGGCTCAGTAACGGGTTTAATCGTCAACACACTTCATAAAACAGGCTACTTATGCCCAACTGATCAAAAGCACACACCACAGGTTACCCTTTTACCGACGAAAATAATTACGCTCAGTAAGCCTATTTGGTACATCGCTATTATTCCGGGGTTACTCATTGCCTTTTTACTCGCTTTTAATATTGATTTGAGCCAATTTGGGCAGTACACCACATTCACTGTTACTCATTTTGGCGCATTAATGGCGTTGTTTGTCGTATTTATGTGGGCGTTATCTTCAAAAGGTGAAAGCTATAAAGAAGTAACCTCAGAAGATGATATATGCAGTCCACCTTCAAAACTCACAAAAGTACTGCAAGATACGCATTTTGTAACCGCGTGGGTGGTTGCCTCCTTTATATTATTTGAACTACTGGTGACAGTGTTTGGCCTTGACTTAAAAACATGGTTTTTAAATTATGCTTATATGGCCCCGCTCATAGCGGTATTAATTGGTTTTTTACCTGGCTGTGGCCCGCAAATAATTGTTACCACTTTATATATTCAAGGGGTTATTCCGTTTAGCACATTAGCGGCCAATGCCATTTCCAACGATGGCGATGCGCTTTTCCCAGCCATTGCCATGACACCTAAAGCGGCTATTATTGCCACACTATATACCGCAGTCCCGGCGTTATTAGTGGGTTATGGACTGTATTTTTTCAGCTAAATTGAACTACCTTTTATTGAATTAATTTACTTTCAAGATATAAAAAACCAGCTAATTAGCTGGTTTTATTTATTCATATTAATAATTTAATGAAAAAGATTAGCGCATTGCCATCATCATTTTAGCTGGCTGCTCTAAGTATTCTTTCCATAAATTATTAAAGCGCGCGATAGTGCCGCCATCAATTACACGGTGATCCCCTGACCAACTTACTTGCATAATTGCACGCGATACCACTTGCCCTTGCTCGTCAAAGCGCGGAAGGTGCTGTAATTTACCTAAGGCAACAATCGCCACTTCTGGCTTATTAATAATTGGCGTAGCTATAGTGCCACCAATCGCACCTATATTCGAAATACTAATAGTACCGCCTTTTAAATCATCTGGTGCTACGCGGCCTTCTCGAGCTGAATCGGTAAGCTGAGTTAAACTGTTAGCAACCTCTACAATACTTTTAGTTTGGCAAGCCTTAATGTTAGGCACTAATAAACCGACTTTAGAGTCTACTGCAACCCCAATGTTATGATCGTCATAGTAAGTAATTTCGCTACAATCATCATTTACTTTTGAGTTAAGTACTGGGAATTGACTCATTGCCAACGATAACGCCTTAATAAAGAACGGCATCATAGTTAACTTAACACCCTGTGCTTTATATTGCTCTTTAAGATCAGTTCGAAGTGCAATTAAATCAGTTAAGTCAATTTCATCACTATAGGTAAAATGTGGAATAGTAGAAACCGATGCCACCATTTGTTTTGCCATGGCCGCTTTAATGCCTTTAATCGCTTCTGTTCGTGTTCCACCCGAACTAGTCGCGTTACTCTGAGTCGTTTGTGGCTTGTTAAGCTCAGAGGTATCCATGCCAGATGGCACTTCATTTTTTATAAACGCCTCAATATCTTGTTTATAAATACGGCCATTTTTACCACTACCTGGTACGCAGGTTAAATCAACGTCAAGCTCACGCGCTTTACGCCTAACCGCCGGTGATGCAACCGCTTTTTTGTTAACTATTGCAGTTTGCGTTTGCTTAGCAGGTGCGTCTGACGTTGCGTTACTTTGTGCTTTTACAACTGCTTGGTTAACATCAACGTCTTCTTTTGCGACTTGCCCTGCAACCGTCATTTGAAATAATGGGCTATGCACCTTTGCAATTTCACCTTTTTGATAATACAGCTTTTGCACTGTACCTGTGTATTTAGCCGGTATTTGTACTAATGCTTTATCGGTCATTACATCACAAACGGCTTGGTCTTCTTCTATTTCATCGCCCTCTGCCACTAACCATTCAACAATTTCACACTCAACAATACCTTCACCAATGTCGGGTAAAATAAAGTCTTCTAAGTGTTCACGAGTACTTGTTGGTGAAGAAGCTGTTTGAGTCTCTTCACTAGGCGCTTCACCGGCAACATCCATTGCAAATAACGGCGCATGTACTTTAGCAATATCGCCTTTTTTACAATGCAGCTTAGTGATCACCCCATCGTGTACCGCTGGAATTTGCACTAAGGCTTTATCTGTCATCACATCACAAATAGGCTGATCTTCTTTTACAGTGTCGCCTTCTTGTACCAGCCATTCGACTACTTCGCATTCAACTATGCCTTCACCAATGTCGGGTAATATAAAATCTTTAGCCATGGAAACCCCTAAAAGTTCACTGATTGTTTAATTGCGGCCATTACTTTTAATGCATCTGGAACATATTCTTTTTCGAGCGCCAGCGGGTATGGCGTATCTAAACCACACACACGTAAAATAGGCGACTCTAAATGCAGAAAACACTCTTGAGCGATGGTTGCGGCTATTTCTGCGCCAAAACCGTTAGTAATAGGTGCTTCATGACTAACAATAAGACGGCCTGTTTTAGTCACTGATTTAGCAATCGTTTCAACATCCCATGGTAAAATACTGCGAAGGTCAATCACTTCACAGCTAATGCCCTGTTCACTGGCTTGCTTTGCCGCTGCTTCTATAATTTCCATTTGTGCACCCCACGCTAATAAAGTAACGTCAGTACCTTCTTGAACCACTTCAGCTTTACCAAGTTCAATGCTGTAATCTTCTTCAGGCACTTCACCAGTTGAAGCGCGGTATAAACGTTTGGGCTCAAAAAATAGCACTGGGTTGTCGTCTTTAATACACGCACGCAGTAAGCCTTTAGCTTGGTACGGGTTACGCGGCACAACAATTTTTAACCCTGGCGTGTGAGCAAAGTACGCTTCTGGCGATTGCGAGTGATACAAACCACCAGCAATACCGCCACCGTAAGGTGTACGAATCGTTAGATTACCCACATTAAACTCATTACCACTACGATAACGAAACTTAGCCGATTCATTCACTATTTGGTCAAACGCAGGAAAGATGTAATCAGCAAATTGAATCTCTGCCAATGCAGGTGCACCAAAGGCTGCCAAACCATTAGCAAAGCCTAAAATACCTTGCTCTGTGAGCGGGGTATTGAATACGCGATGCTTACCGTACTTTTCTTGTAACCCTGATGTTGCTCTAAAAACACCGCCAAAATAACCCACGTCTTCACCAAAAATACACGCTTGAGGATGTTCATTCATGGTGATATCTAAAGCAGAATTAATTGCATGTAGCATGTTCATTTTAGCCATTACTTAATTCTCCCTGCTGTTGTTGGGTAGGCGTCTGGATGTGCTTTTATATGCGTTTTAAGTTCATCATATTGACGTTGTAAAGATGGAATTGGCGTATCGTAAACATCTGAAATTAGCTCTTCTAACGCCGGCTTATCAATTACTTCAGCGCGTTTTAGTGCCGCTAAAATATCATCACGAATTGTTTCTTTCGCTTTGATATCTTCTGCGTCATCTAACCAGTTTTGTTTTACTAACCATTTTCTAAAGCGCTCAATTGGGCATGTTTTATAGTTTGCTTCTTCATCTTTTGAACGGTAACCGCTTGGATCATCTGATGTTGAATGCGCACCTAAACGATACGCTATCGATTCAATTAATACCGGTTCACCTTGTGTTGCAGCAATTTCGCGGGCTTTTTTAGTAGCCGCGTAAACGGCGAGCGCATCACTGCCATCAACACGAATAGTTTTAATACCATAACCCACACCACGCGATGCAATCCCATCGCCTTTAAATTGCTCATCGGCTGGGGTTGAAATAGCATAACCATTGTTACGTGCAAAAAAGATAACCGGTGCTTTATGTACTGCAGCCATATTTAAGCCTGCATGAAAATCACCTTCTGAAGCAGCCCCTTCACCAAAATAACAAATAGTAACGTTATCAATAGTACTTGCTAGTTCACCTGTTTTAGCATCAATGTGTTTTACTTTTTGACCATATGCGTAACCCGTAGCCTGTGGAATTTGTGTTCCCAAAGGTGATGAAATGGTCATGTAGTTAAGTGCTTTAGAACCATAATGGATCGGCATTTGACGGCCTTTACCTAAATCTAATTCATTAGAAAACATTTGGTTCATAAATTGATCAAGGGTAAAACCTCGATAGTGTAAGGCTGCTTGTTCACGATATTGCGCCATGATCATGTCATCTTGATCAAGGGCTGCAGCAGAGGCTGTTACCGCGGCTTCTTCTCCTAAACACTGCATGTAAAAGCTAACACGCCCTTGGCGTTGAGCACCCTGCATACGTTCATCCAATAAACGAATAAAACGCATGGTTTCGTATAATTTAATAGCGGTGTGTTTAGAAATATCAGGTGCAGGAGCACTAGGATGAATGTCGCCGTCCTCAGTTAAAATACTCAGGGTTGGAATATTAAGTGCGTGGCCGTCAATAAACTCAAGCTCATGATTAATATTCAGCGATACGTTATTGGGATTACTCATAACCTACCTTCTTTTGTTGTCGGTATCACAGCGCCCCTTTGGATTATTATTATGGGTGATAGTTGCTGAATAAACTTTGCAACATCTGCACTGTATTTAATTAAAGCTGCCAACACTTTACGTTAACGTAAAGTGTTATTCAACAAAACTGTGACCAAAGAAAAGTAAATAATGAGCAAAAAACTGGCAAGTTAACTATACATATAATTAACCACTTATTAATCAGTTGGTTAAACTTTCATAACAAGTGGTCTGATGTGTTGATTTAGCTAAAGCGGCTATCCACTTGCATAGGGACTACTGTAAGTAATGCACGTTGCCCAATGGCAACCTGTGCGTTAGGAAAAATAATTGCTTCCCCTTCTACGTCGGCATATATGGCATTATCGCCATCGGTGGCTAAAAGCTCACCCTTTGCAAACCCTGTAAAATTCTCGGCATCGTCAGAAAACGGAAAACTAAAGTTTTGCTCTGTGCGGTTAATAGTACGATGAACAGAAAACAACTCAAAGTCGCTTGCATTAAATTCTGGGTATTTTACTTCTTTTTGGCTAATTAATGCAGTTAGAGTTTGTTTTGTTTTTGCAAAGCGTGACATGTCGTTTTCACCAAAGGGTTTCACTTGCCCAAGCTCTACAGTAAATGAGTCAGCCCCATGCACAAACGACGAATAGTAGCTAAACGTGGTAGCAGGCGACTTCATCATCAATACTGTATTTACACCACAGCTTAATAAGAACTGCAGTTGCGACTTTTTCCAAGGCTTGCCATGTAAAAATGGGTAAACAGCAAATTTTTCGTTTTTAGAACCGCGAATAGCGGTATGTAAATCATAATGACAGCGATACGTACCCTGCTCTGAACGCGCATAAAAATCGCTAACATATTGCTCAAGTTTATCAGCGCGAACGCGTTCGTCGTTCATCGCTATACCATCAACAGTGTGGTGGCCGTTAAACAAGCGGTTTAAGTTCTCTTCTACAAATCGTTTACCAATATTAATTGACTGAGGATTACCAAAAATAAATAAAACACGCTGTTGTAATTCAAGTTGCCCACTAATAATGTGTTTAATGAGTTCATCGCAAATTTCAATGGGGGCTGTCTCATTGCCATGAATGGCACTGGATAGCACCACATTTTTTGAGGTTATACAATCTGGTTCAAATTCAATTACTCCGGTATCGTGTATGGTTACTTTAGTCTGGTTGTTAAGCGTAAATTGACCTGCCTCTAAATGCCATTCATGGTTACGCGAAAGCGTTAAAAAATCACCATCTTGTTTTAATTGATTAATATATTCTGAAGTGGCTGACATCACTATAAAGCCCTTTTTGTTTTATAAATTATAGATACAAAAACGGCTGATAAAATCAGCCGTTTTTAGTTGTAATTGCATATTAGCTAATCACTGAATCAACCAGTTTTTTAGCTTCTTTTTCTAATAAGGCTAAGTGCTCTTCGCCTTTAAATGATTCTAAGTAAATTTTATAAATATCTTCCGTACCTGACGGACGCGCCGCAAACCAGCCGCTTTCAGTTACTACTTTTAAACCACCAATTGCCGCATTATTACCTGGCGCATGAGTAAGTTTTTGTAAAATGGCTTCACCCGCTAAGGTATCTGCTTTTACGTCATTTGCACTGAGCGCTTTTAATCGTGATTTTTGCTCAGGCGTTGCCGGCGCATCTAAACGTTTATAAAGTGGCGCACCAAACTCTTGTTCTAGCTCTTTATATAACGCAGACGGTGTTTTACCTGTAACTGCAAGAATTTCAGCGGCAAGTAGCCCCATGATAAAGCCATCTTTGTCTGTACACCAAACGCTGCCATCAAAACGTAAAAAAGCAGCACCAGCACTTTCTTCACCACCAAAAGCCAATTTACCTTTATTTAACCCCTCAACAAACCATTTAAAACCAACCGGCACTTCTTTAACTTTACGGTTATTACGCTCAGTGACTTTATCAATCATTGAGCTAGAAACGAGGGTTTTACCAATTTCAACACTGGCATCCCAGTCACGATGTGTTAGCAAATAATCAATGGCTACCGCTAAAAAGTGATTTGGGTTCATTAACCCATCTGGTGTTACTATGCCATGGCGGTCATAATCAGGGTCATTACCTATCGATAAATCAAAATCATCTTTAAGGGCAATTAAATTCGCCATTGAATAAGGCGATGAGCAATCCATACGAATTTTGCCATCTTTATCAAGCGGCATAAATGCAAAACGCGGATCAACACTGTCATTCACAACGGTTAAATCTAGATTATATTTTTTAGCAATCACTGGCCAAAAGTTAATGCCTGAACCACCTAATGGATCGATACCAATTTTAATACCTGCATCACTAATCGCTTTTAAATTAATAATGTTTTTTAAATCATCAATATAAGGCGTCATTAAATCTTCGTAGCGAATAAAACCAGAACGTGAAGCTTTAGCAAAAGGAAACAGTTCTACTTCAACTAAGTCTTCTAATAATAATTGATTGGCTCTGTCTTCAATACATTTTGTAACGTCTGTGTCTGCAGGACCGCCATTGGGCGGGTTATATTTAAAACCGCCATCTTCTGGTGGATTATGAGATGGAGTCACTACAATGCCATCGGCAAGCTCATTAGGATGATTTTTATTATAACTAACAATAGCATGGCTAATAACTGGCGTTGGAGTAAAGTCACCATTTTCTTGGGTGATCACTTGGACTTCATTAGCAACCAACACTTCAATTGCTGAGTTAAAGGCCGCCTCGCTCAGTGCGTGGGTATCTTTACCTAAAAATAACGGACCAAATATATCGTTCTGTTTTCTATAATCACAAATAGCTTGGGTGATTGATAATATGTGTGATTCGTTAAATTTTACATCGTAGGCACAGCCTCGATGCCCTGAGGTGCCAAATGCAACACAATGCTCGGGGTTTTGCTCTAAGTCAGGCTCATTTAAATAATACGCAGACACTAACTTTGGTACATTCACTAAAGCCGATTGTGGTGCAGTTTTACCTGCGCCGGAATGAATTGCCATGGTCTTTCCTTAAAGATAATCACGAATTTTTTCAGCTTGCTCGTTGCTATAGCCTAAACTAAGTGCAACTTCATGCAGCATCATTTTTTTACGCGTGGTATTAGAATTGGTCATCACCCAATATTCACTGTCAGTGATATTTTTTGGGTTCATACTACTACCGCTATTCACTAAGTCTTCTTTACTGGTCGCGAAGTAAACACGATCTCGACCTTTAATATCTAGCACCGCAGAGAAGTCTGTTTTATGCGTTCGATAAAATGCACTTAAAATAAATAAAAAACGACCTACAACGCCTTTTTGCATCGCCAATTCTTCTTTATTTAAAATATTAAATACGTTTGCATTTTTTTTATTTACCGGCGGTTTTGCCACTTGGGTTGGCTGTTCAACGTCTGCTATAGGTTGTTCAAGTGATGAATTAGACACACTAACGGTTTCATTTTTATGATCAGTGTCTAGTTTAGTGGTGGTAATTTTTTCGCCGTTGAGATTTAATAAACGACGTAAAATAGTGGATGCACTCTCACCAATACTCTGTGTATTGCTTGCAATGTACTGATATAACTCGTCGTCTATGTCGATTTGTTTCATGTTCTTCCTGTCATTACGGGTCACATTTTTCTTTCGATATGATTATACCCAAATCACCTCAAGATGCGAGCGTCGTTGGAATTAAAAGCGATATTAGGCAAGACAATATTGCAAATAATAGTCGTTCTATTATTAAAAGTTATGACGAGTATAAATCGCTTTTAAACCCTCACTGCCTTAACATAACTATAATTAATAATGACCAAATAATCAGAGAGCTAGGTATTTTGCATCCAGCGTTTAAATAATACCTGTATTTTTTGCTTTTTAGGGTAATGCTCGGCAAACTATGCGCAAAATTGAAGGAGACGTCTATGCAATTAAATTACAAACAAATTGGTCAAGGTCCAAATGTTATTTTGATCCATGGACTGTTTGGCTCTTTAGAAAACCTTAATGTGATTGCAAAGCCATTAAGCGAGCATTTTTGCGTAACCAATGTTGATTTACGTAATCATGGCCTTTCGCCCCACAGCGATGAAATGGATTATACTGAAATGGCTAATGATGTTGTTGAATTAATGACGGCATTAAACATACAAAAAGCGCATCTGGTTGGGCACTCTATGGGCGGCAAAGTGGCGATGCAAATAGCACTGAGCCATACTGATTTAGTCGATAAACTAGTGGTTCTTGATATTGCGCCTGTGAGCTACCCTGCGCGCCATACTCAAATACTTGAGGCTTTAAATGCAGTAAAAAATGCAGATATTAGTGATAGAAAGCAAGCTGATTTAATAATGCAACCGTATATAGAGGAGTTAGGTGTACGTCAGTTTTTATTAAAAAGTTTATATAAAAATGATGATGGGCACTTTGTTTGGCGCTTTAATTTACCTGTGCTCGATGATAAATATTCAACTATTACCGCAAACATTAATGCAAATAATTCTTGTTTGTGCGAAACTCTGTTTATTAAAGGTAATGACTCTGACTACATTTTAACCGAGCATCGCGAAGCGATTAATGCGCTGTTTAAAAACGTCAGTGCAAAAATCATTCATGGTGCGGGTCATTGGTTACATGCCCAAAAACCACAGGCTGTAAACAAAGCAATCAATGATTTTTTAACTGCAGTTTAATGTTATTTTTATGGCGTGTTTTTGATTTATCACACTAAATAATTAAAGATTTATGTGCTATAGTACGTGCCGTTTAATTTAAAGGTTATACGTCGATGGTCAGTCAGTTTATTAACGAATTTGATACCTTAGGGTTGTATTTTGGCTTATCAGGTATTTTTATTTTTATCGGCTTGGCAATTAAAGACGTACTGAAAAGCGGCAATGTGCCTAAATTTGGTCGTTATATTGTGTGGCTGGTACTCTTTTTAGGTTGCTCTGGCTTTATTGCCAAAGGACTTATTCAGGTATTTTGGCAAGGTGCGGGTGTAGGTTAAGCATGGCCAAGTCAGAAACAGATAGAACAACGCTTGATTTATTTGAATACGAAAAACGTCCAGGAAGACCTAAAACTAATCCCCTTCCTCGGGATATGCAGTTAAAGGTTAATAAACGTAATCAAATAAAAAGAGATAAGGCACGTGGTTTAAAGCGTGTTGAATTTAAAGTTTCGTCACAGCTGTATCAGGCACTGAGTGATATGGCAGATGCACAAAATATTAGCCGCAGTGCGTTGATCGAAACAATTTTACAAGAAAGATTGGCTATTGATAGATAAAAGGTTTAAATCCATGGCAAGTGTAGGCATTTTTTTCGGAAGTGACACAGGTAACACAGAACACGTAGCAAAAATGATCCAAAAAGAATTGGGTAAAAAGCTCGTTGCTGTGCATGACATTGCAAAAAGCTCTAAAGAAGAGATTGCTGAGTTTGATCTGATCTTATTCGGTATTCCAACTTGGTATTATGGTGAAGCGCAATGTGATTGGGATGATTTCTTTCCTGAGCTTGAAGAAGTAAGCTTTGAAGGTAAACTAGTGGCTATTTTTGGCTGTGGCGACCAAGAAGACTATGCAGAATACTTCTTAGATGCTATGGGCATGATCAACGATATCGTAACAGAACGTGGCGCTATTGTTGTAGGGCATTGGCCTACAGACAGTTATGATTTTGAAGCATCAAAAGGCATGGCTGATGACAAACATTTTGTTGGTTTAGGTATTGATGAAGACCGTCAGCCAGAATTGACTGAGCAGCGTGTTAAACAGTGGTGTGCTCAGGTATATGATGAAATGTGCTTAAGTGAGTTAGCAGATTAATCCCCCCTTTTAATGCTAACTGTTTAAAATATTATCAAACAGTTAGCATTTTCCGCGTTAATATTGATATAGATCAATTGTTCTTTGCACTTCCTGCTAAGGCACGTTATCCTAACTGTTATTGTGACGAGTACATCTTGCAAGATGTCTAGTATAACTAAATAAAATTGAGACAGATTTAATGACTGATCATAACTTGGAACTTAAAAAAGCCGGGCTAAAGGTAACTTTACCGCGTATTAAAATTTTAGAGATTCTTCAATCTCCAGATAACCAACACATAAGCGCTGAAGATGTTTACAAGGTTTTATTAGATCTAGGCGAAGAAATTGGTCTTGCGACTGTTTACCGTGTTTTAAATCAATTTGATGATGCAGGAATTGTAAGCCGTCACCACTTTGAAGGCGGTAAGTCAGTATTTGAACTTTCTGGCAGCACTCACCATGACCACTTAGTGTGTTTAAAATGTGGCAAGGTTGTTGAGTTTGAAGATGATTTAATTGAACGTCGTCAACTTGAAATAGCTGAAGAAAACGGTATTAAGCTGACCAATCACTCTCTTTACCTATATGGCGAATGTGAAGATAAAGACGCGTGTAAAGCGTTTGCGCAAAGCAATAGTTAAAAGCCTATTTAGTTTAATAAAAAAAACCTGCGATTAAGCAGGTTTTTTTTAACTAAAAAATAGAGCAATATTATTTGTGCTCTATTTTAGCCCACGAATCACGTAAGCCTACCGTTTGGTTAAATACCAGGTTTTCTGATTTAGTATCACGTGAGAAATAACCGGTACGCTCAAACTGAAAACCTTGTGCAGGTACAGAATTAGCCAATGAAGGTTCAAGTTTAGCATTAGAAATAACCACTAATGAGTCTGGGTTTAACGTGCTTTCAAAGTCCTCTGCGGCTGCAGGGTTAGGCACACTGAATAAACGGTCATATAAACGTACTTCAGCTGTCACTGACTCAGACGCAGATACCCAATGAATAACCCCTTTTACTTTACGACCATCGCTTGGATTTTTACCCAATGTTTCAGGATCGTAAGTACAGTAAATAGTGGTAATTTCACCGTTATCATCTTTTTCAACACGCTCTGCCTTAATCACATAAGCACCACGTAAGCGTACTTCTTTATCAAGCACTAAACGTTTAAACTTATTGTTCGCTTCTTCACGGAAATCTTCGCGTTCGATAAAAATTTCACGCGTGAAAGGCACTTCACGGCGACCCATTTCTTCTTTATTTGGGTGATTAGCCACAGAGAGCGTTTCTACTTTATCGGCTTCATAATTCTCAATCACAATTTTCACTGGATCAAGTACAGCCATTGCACGCGGAGCATTTTCGTTTAAGTCATCACGGATACACGCTTCAAGCATGCCCATTTCAACCATATTTTCCTGCTTGGTAATACCGATACGCTGACAGAATTCACGAACAGATGCCGGTGTATAACCACGACGACGCAGACCCGCAATGGTTGGCATACGCGGATCATCCCACCCTTCTACGTGCTTATTAACCACTAAGTCATTAAGCTTACGCTTTGACATAATTGTGTATTCAAGGTTTAAACGTGAAAACTCAATTTGTTGCGGGTGACATTCAAGGCTGATGTTATCCAATACCCAGTCATATAAACGACGGTTATCTTGGAACTCTAGCGTACATAATGAATGAGTAATGCCTTCAAGTGCATCAGAAATACAATGCGTGAAGTCGTACATTGGGTAAATGCACCACTTATCCGCTGTTTGATGATGATTAGCAAAACGTATACGGTATATAATTGGATCGCGCAGCACCATAAATGAGCTGGCCATATCTATTTTAGCGCGAAGGACACATTCACCTTCTTTAAATTCACCGTTACGCATTTTTTCAAATAATGCGAGGTTTTCTTCAGGTGATGTTTCGCGGTATGGGCTGTTTTTACCAGGCTCTTTTAATGTACCACGGTATTCGCGAGCTTGATCTGCAGTTAAAAAACAAACATACGCTAAGCCTTTATTAATAAGCTCTACCGCATAACCATAAAGTAGATCAAAATAGTTTGACGAATACTTAATCTCACCATCCCAATTAAACCCTAACCACTGTACGTCTTCTTTAATTGAATTAACGTAGTTAATATCTTCTTTTTCTGGGTTTGTATCGTCAAAACGAAGGTTACATAAACCGTTATAGTCTTTGGCGATACCAAAATTTAGGCAAATTGATTTTGCATGGCCAATATGTAAAAAGCCATTAGGTTCAGGTGGAAAACGGGTATGCGTTGTGGCATGTTTTCCACTTGCTAAATCTTCATCAATTCGGGTTCTAATAAAGTTATTTGGGCGATTCTCGATTTCCGCCATAGGATTATAAACCTCTGTATATTGCGTGATAACAAAACTACTGCATTATTACAAAAACCAACCTTAACATACAGTAATAGATGCGGGTTTATGCAGTTATTACCAAAGTTTGTTAGATAAGGGATAGTTTATGAGCAAAATTTGTTTTAGCGCAATATTAAAGTCATTAAAGCGATTTATAGTAAACGAATAACCCCAACTTAAAGGAACGAAGATGGCCTCATTAAATCAACACCGCATATATATTCCAAGTAGTGCACGTGCGAATCATTACTTATTAGCTGAAATTACACCTAATGAAGATTTTTATAAAAACTTCAGTAATATTAATGCTTGCTATGAACGAATTGCGCGTCAGTTATTTGCATCATGTGATGAATATGAACTGCATAATGTCCATTTACTCGCAAATGATAAACTCCCCGTGGTGAGATTTCATGATGAGTCTTACCAACTTGAAACCGATAAGCAAATGTTGTTTTTTTATAACCCTCGTTACCATGAAGCGCATAAACTTCATCACACAGAAAATCAGCAAAGTAAAAAAATACGCCTATTGTTTTTAGCTACTGGCGAAGATATACGTGCCCACTCAGCGCAGTTTCATACAAATGTACAAAAAGTATTGAGTCATTTACAAGATCAGTTATTTTTAGACCAGCCAAGCTTTAAACTGCGCGATCATCAACATTTAACCTATGACTTATTCGCTAAAGAAAAAGGTAATAAAGAAAGCTATGGTTATAAACTAAGAAGTTTGTACCCTCGTTATCAATCCAGACAATGCGCAATACCCAGTAGCCATTCTGAAATGACTTACGTCACCTTCTCTATTCCCGTGTCACGTAATATTAAGACGCAATTTCAAACACAAATTAATAGCCAAACTTATAAGCCGTTTTATAGCCACTTTTCGCAGTTATTTAGTCAACTTTGTGAGGATAATAAACTCACCCATGCAGCGATGGTTGCCAATGGGGCAATGCCAATAATTCGTAATAGTGAAGTAGATAGAAATGAGGGAAATGGTGAGTTACAAAAAATTAGTTTTGATATAGAAGATTCAGCGCCGCAAATAAAAGTATTTTTTGATGAAAATAAACTCGTAGAGACGCTACATTTTGTAATTGTTGCCGCCGAACATAACAAACATGAGATTGGCTATGGTCGCTTTATGAACCAAGTAGAGAAAACCGTTCATGCATTCTGTGATGAATTAGCTATTAATAAGCAGCGCCAAGATTTATCTCTGCGATTTTTTCAACATATTAGTTACCCGTTTTAAGATTAAGGGTAATACGCTCTAGCCATACATAACAAAAAGGCTCGCGATTGCGAGCCTTTTTTAAAGAATAACCGCTGATTACCAGCCTGTTTTTTCTTTAAGTGCTTTACCGATATCAGCCAGTGAACGTACAGTTTTTACGCCCGCAGCTTCTAATGCAGCAAATTTCTCATCAGCAGTACCTTTACCGCCTGCGATGATTGCGCCAGCGTGACCCATACGCTTACCTTCTGGTGCAGTAACACCAGCAATGTAAGAAACAACAGGTTTAGTTACGTTAGCTTTGATGTACTCTGCAGCTTCTTCTTCTGCAGTACCACCAATTTCACCAATCATTACGATTGCTTCAGTTTGGTCGTCTTTTTCGAACATTTCTAAAACGTCGATAAAGTTAGTACCTGGGATTGGGTCGCCACCAATACCAACACACGTAGACTGACCAAAACCAGCATCTGTAGTTTGCTTAACCGCTTCATACGTTAACGTACCAGAGCGAGAAACAATACCTACTTTACCAGGCTTGTGGATGTGACCAGGCATGATACCAATCTTAGTCTCACCAGGAGTGATAACACCTGGACAGTTAGGACCGATCATACGTGTACCTGTTTGATCTAGTTTAACTTTAACGTCAACCATATCAAGTGTAGGAATACCTTCAGTGATACAAACAATTAGCTCGATGCCCGCATCGATTGCTTCTAAGATTGCATCTTTACAAAAAGGTGCTGGTACGTAGATAACTGATGCAGTTGCGCCAGTTGCTTCTACAGCGTCACGTACTGTGTTAAATACTGGAAGACCAAGGTGCGTTTGACCGCCTTTACCTGGGCTTACACCACCAACCATTTGTGTACCGTACTCAAGCGCTTGCTCTGAGTGGAAAGTACCTTGACCACCAGTGAAACCTTGACAGATAACTTTTGTATCTTTATTGATTAATACAGACATTATTTGCCCTCCGCAGCAGCAACAACTTTTTCAGCCGCGTCTGTTAATGATTCAGCAGCGATGATGTTTAGATCAGACTTAGCAAGTACTTCACGACCTAGTTCAGCATTAGTACCTTCTAAACGTACAACTACTGGTACTGTTACACCTACTTCTTTAACTGCGCCAATGATGCCTTCAGCAATCATGTCACAACGAACGATTCCGCCGAAGATATTAACTAAAACAGCTTTAACGTTGTCATCTGAAAGGATGATTTTGAATGCTTCAGAAACACGTTCTTTAGTCGCGCCGCCACCAACATCTAGGAAGTTAGCTGGCTTGCCACCGTGTAGGTTTACGATGTCCATAGTACCCATTGCTAGGCCTGCACCGTTAACCATACAACCTACGTTACCATCTAGGGCTACGTAGTTAAGCTCGAAGCTTGCTGCGTGAGCTTCACGTGCATCTTCTTGAGATGGATCGTGCATTTCACGGATTTTAGGTTGACGGTAAAGTGCATTACCATCGATACCAATTTTACCATCTAGACAGTGAAGGTTACCTTCATCTGTGATTACTAGTGGGTTGATTTCAAGTAATGCGAAATCGAAATCGTTGAACATGTTGCCAAGACCCATAAAGATCTTAACGAACTGTTTCATTTGTGTTGGGTTAAGACCCAATTTAAAACCAAGCTCACGAGCTTGGTAAGCTTGAGGACCTACTAAAGGATCAATCTCAGCTTTGTGGATAAGTTCTGGTGTTTCTTCAGCAACAGTTTCAATTTCAACGCCGCCTTCAGTAGACGCCATGAACACAACTTTACGAGAAGCACGGTCAACAACAGCACCTAGGTACAGTTCGTTTGCGATATCTGTACAGCTTTCTACTAAAATTTTAGCAACTGGCTGGCCTTTCTCGTCTGTTTGGTAAGTAACTAGGTTTTTACCTAACCAGTTAGCTGCAAACGCTTTAACTTCGTCGATAGTTTTAACTAGCTTTACACCGCCAGCTTTACCACGTCCACCTGCGTGAACCTGAGTTTTAACAACCCACATATCGCCGCCAATTTTTTCAGCAGCTGCTGCAGCTTCTTCAGGTGTATCGCAAGCGAAACCTTGAGAAACTGGTAAACCATATTCGGCAAAAAGTTGTTTTGCCTGATACTCATGCAAATTCATGATGCTTTATCCAATTTTTTATATTAAAAGAGCTGAATATTTATGCAAATAAACAACTATCCCAAATTGCGTGCCTAGTATAGATCTCATGGCGCTACATGAAAACCCCAGTATGACCTTAGGCGCAAAAAAAAAGCTGTGATTTTAACTCACAGCTTATATTTCATACTACTTAATTAAACATCTAGCAGTAAACGTGTTGGATCTTCAAGTAACTCTTTAATTGTTACTAAGAAACCAACTGATTCTTTACCATCGATTTGGCGATGATCGTAAGATAACGCTAAATACATCATAGGTAAGATTTCAACTTTACCATTAACAGCCATTGGACGATCTTGGATTTTGTGCATACCTAAGATTGAAGACTGCGGTAAGTTAATGATTGGTGTTGATAGTAATGAGCCGAATACACCACCGTTAGTAATAGTGAAGTTACCGCCGGTCATATCGTCAAGTGTTAGCTTACCATCACGACCTTTAAGCGCTAGCTCACGAATACCCTTTTCGATTTCTGCAACAGATAGCTTGTCACAGTCTTTAAGTACAGGTGTTACTAAGCCACGAGGTGTAGAAACAGCAATGCTGATGTCGAAATAGTTGTGGTAAACAATATCATCGCCATCAATTGATGCATTTACATCTGGGAAACGCTTTAACGCTTCAGTCACTGCTTTCACGTAGAAAGACATGAAACCTAAACGGATACCGTGGCGCTTTTCAAATACTTCTTGGTACTGCTTACGAAGATCCATGATTGGCTTCATATTAACTTCGTTAAATGTAGTTAACATTGCAGTAGAGTTTTTCGCTTCAAGAAGACGATTCGCAATTGTTTTACGTAAACGTGTCATAGGCACACGTTTTTGTGTACGGTCACCCATAGGTGCTGCTGGCGCTGCTTCTGATTTTGCCGCTGGTGCAGGTGATTTTAAGAATTGATCAACATCTTCTTTAGTCACACGACCATTTTTGCCTGAACCTTTGATTTTTGATGCATCAAGGCCTTTCTCAGCAATTAAACGACGAACTGATGGCGTTAACACATCTGAACCCTCACTTGAGCTTTCTTCTTTGGCTGCTGGTGCGTCCGCTTTAGCGTCAGATTTAGCGGGTGCAGCGCCTGCTTTTACTTTACCAATTACTTGCTCACCAAGAACAGTGTCGCCTTCGTCATGAATGATTTCACCCATAACGCCGTCTTCTTGGGCAACCACTTCAAGTACAACTTTGTCTGTTTCGATATCTACCAAGTTTTGGTCGCGTGTTACCGCGTCACCTGGTTGAACATGCCAAGTAGCAATTGTTGCATCTGCAACTGATTCTGGAAGTACAGGTACTTTAATATCCACTTCTTTACCTTCTGATGCTGGTGCTGATTGCGCCGCAGGCGCGTCTTCTGATTTATCTGATGCTGAGTCATCTTCTTTTGGCTCTTTACTTGGTGATGCTTCATCTGCATCGCCAATTAAACCGATCACTTGGTCGCCAAGTACCGTAGCACCCTCTTCTTGTGAAATTTCAGTGATTACACCGTCATTTTGTGCAACCACTTCTAAAACCACTTTGTCTGTTTCAATATCTACTAAGTTTTGGTCACGGCTTACTTTGTCGCCAACACTTACATGCCATGTAGCAACGGAAGCATCTGCAACCGACTCAGGAAGAACAGGAACTTTAATTTCTGTGCTCATTGCTTATCCTTTCTTTTCTATAGTAAGCGCGTCGGCAACGAGCGCTTGTTGTTCTTTAGTATGTACTGACATATATCCACATGCAGGAGATGCTGACGCCTTACGACCTGCATATTTCAATTTTGCACCTTGTGGAATTGCATCAACAAAGTGATGTTGTGAGCAGTACCAAGCGCCTTGGTTTTGCGGCTCTTCCTGACACCACACAAAATCAGTAACGTGCTGGTAGCGTTCAATAATTGCTTTCATTTCGGCATGTGGGAACGGATAAAGCTGTTCAACACGAACAATTGCAATATTGTCTTGCTCAAGTTTACGACGCTCTTGTAATAGTTCGTAGTAAACTTTGCCGCTACAAAATACAACACGTTCTACTTTCTTAGGGTCAATCTCATCAATCTCATCAATGATGTTGTGGAATACACCCTCAGAAAGCTCTTCTAGCGATGACGTTGCAAGTGGATGACGTAGCAATGATTTAGGTGTCATTACAATCAGTGGACGACGCAGTGGTCTAACTGATTGACGACGTAACATTGCGTACACTTGAGCCGGTGTTGATGGTACACACACTTGCATATTGTGATCAGCACAAAGCTGTAAAAAGCGTTCTAGACGAGCCGAGCTGTGCTCTGGACCCTGACCTTCATAGCCATGAGGTAACAAACACGTTAAGCCACATAAGCGACCCCACTTTTGTTCACCTGAACTTAAGAACTGGTCAAATACCACTTGTGCACCATTAGCGAAATCACCAAATTGTGCTTCCCACAATACTAATGAAGTCGGCTCTGCAGTTGCATAACCATATTCAAATGCTAATACCGCTTCTTCAGACAGTACCGAGTCAAAAACTTCAAACGTACCTTGGTCTTCACTAAGGTTCTGTAATGGTAAATACGTTGCACCATCTTTTTGACTATGAACAACCGCATGACGGTGGAAGAAGGTACCACGGCCTGAATCTTGTCCAGTTAGACGAATATCAGTACCTTCAGCTGCAATAGTTGCATACGCTAAAGTTTCTGCCATACCCCAATCAAGTGGTTTTTCGCCAGCAGCCATTGCTTTACGATCATCGTATATTTTTTTAACACGAGATTGTGCTTTGTACTCTTCTGGGTAACTTGCAACTATGTTACCAAGTTCTTTAAGCTTTTCTACCGAAACGCTAGCATCGTAATCAACACTCCATTCATGACCTATATACTTAGCCCAATCTGAAGAGTGTGATGTTTCTGGCTGAATTTCTTCAACAACACAGTTGCCATCGTCTAAACCATTACGGTAATCATCAGCAAGCGCTTTCACTTCATCTTCTGTGAAAGAACCTTCAGAAATCAGCTGATCCGCGTAGATTAAGCGAGGTACTGGGTGTTTTTTAATTTTTTGGTACATAATTGGCTGGGTAGCGTTAGGCTCATCAGCTTCGTTATGACCATGGCGACGGTAACAAACAAGGTCAATCACAACGTCACGTTTAAACTGATTTCTAAAATCAAGCGCGAGTTGCGTTACAAAAGCAACCGCTTCAGGATCGTCAGAGTTTACGTGGAAAATTGGCGATTGAACCATTTTTGCGATATCAGTACAGTAATCAGTTGAGCGTACATCGTCTTTTTTACTTGTTGTAAAACCAACTTGGTTATTAACAACAATACGAATACTACCGCCACAACTAAATGCATTAGTTTGCGATAAGTTAAACGTTTCTTGAACAACACCCTGACCTGCAATTGCTGAGTCGCCGTGGATAGTGATTGGAAGTGCTTTGCTGCCTGTTTTGTCATTAAGACGATCAAGACGAGCACGCACAGAGCCCATAACCACCGGGTTTACGATTTCTAAATGCGACGGGTTAAACGCAAGTGCCATGTGCACGTTGCCACCTTTAGTCGCGAAATCTGATGAATAACCCATGTGATATTTAACATCACCTGAGCTTAACGTTTCTTTGTGCTTGCCAGCAAACTCATCAAAAAGTTCTGATGGATTTTTGCCTAGCACATTAACAAGAACATTTAAGCGACCGCGGTGAGCCATACCAATAACGGCTTCTTTTTGGCCACTTTCACCGGCACGGTGAATAAGCTCTTTTAACATAGGCACTAACGCATCGCCACCTTCAAGTGAGAAACGCTTAGCACCCGGGAACTTAGCCCCTAAATATTTTTCAAGACCATCAGCCGCCGTTAATCCCTTGAGGATTCGTAGCTTTTCATTTTTATCAAATTTTGGCCTAGACTGAACAGACTCTAAACGCTGTTGTAACCAACGCTTTTCTTCTGTTGATGTGATGTGCATATACTCGGCGCCAATAGAACCACAGTAAGTGGTTTTTAGTGCTTGGTATAACTCACCTAAAGGCATAGTATCGCGGCCAACGGCAAACGATCCTACGTTAAATTCGCGGTCAAAGTCAGCATCCGATAAGTCGTGGTACTCTAGCTCTAAATCTCGTACACGCTCTCGTTGCCAAATACCTAGTGGATCTAGGTTTGCATTTTGGTGTCCACGAAAACGGAAAGCATTAATAAGTTGCAGTACTTTAACCTGTTTAAGGTCGCCACCACTGCCCTCTGCTACCACTACTTCTCTATGCTTGTTTTTAGCAAGCGCCGCAAATTGTGAACGAACTTCTGAATGTTTTACTTCAACATCCACACCATCTACTTTTGGTAACTGTTCGAACACTTCTCGCCATTCTTCTGGCACCGAAGTCGCATCGTCTAAATACGCTTCATAAAGCTCTTCAACATAAGCAACGTTACCGCCGTTTAAATGTGAAGATTCTAGCCATGCCTTCATCACACCTTCGTGCATTTATAAGCCCTTTTTTTTAGCGCAGAAATTAATAGTTATATAACAAGATGGCTAATAAATTATTAGCCATCTTTCGTCTACTAGAAATTAAACCGAGCGGTTTAATAACATAGATTTTATTTGCCCAATTGCTTTGGTCGGATTAAGACCCTTAGGACAAACGCTAACACAGTTCATGATACTGTGGCAACGGAACACACTGAATGCATCGTCTAAGTCAGCTAAACGCTCTTCTGTTGCTGTGTCTCGGCTATCAGCTAAGAAACGGTAAGCATGAAGAAGGCCTGCTGGACCTATAAACTTATCTGGATTCCACCAGAAAGAAGGACACGATGTAGAACAACATGCACATAAAATACACTCGTAAAGCCCATCTAATTTATCACGTTCTTCGATAGATTGAAGACGTTCACCTGCAGCAGGCTCATCATTAATTAGATACGGTTTTACTTTTTCGTATTGAGTGTAGAACTGACTCATGTCAATAACAAGGTCTCGAACAACAGGAAGTCCAGGTAATGGACGTACTACGATTTTACCTTTGCCATTTTTTTGCAGCGTAGATAAAGGAGTAATACATGCTAAACCGTTCTTACCATTCATGTTTACGCCGTCTGAACCACACACACCTTCACGGCATGAACGACGAAACGATAGTGTAGGATCCTGCTCTTTTAATAGTAAAAGTGCATCCAATACCATCATGTCTTGGCCTTCCTCAGTTTGCAAAGTGTAATCTTGCATACGAGGTGCGTTATCAACATCCGGATTGTAACGATAAACTGAAAATTGTACTTGTGCCATCGTCTCGCTCCTAGTAGGTACGTGCTTTAGGTGGGAAAGCTTCACGTGTTTTAGGCTCGTAGTTTACTTTACGCTTGCTCATTTCATCCGTTACCGGATTAAATACTGAGTGACATAACCAGTTTTCGTCATCACGATCTGGGAAGTCAAAGCGAGAGTGTGCGCCACGGCTTTCAGTACGGAAGTTTGCAGCTACTGCAGTTGAGTAAGCTGTTTCCATTAAGTTGTCTAGTTCTAAACATTCAATACGCATGGTGTTAAAGTCTGATGATTTGTCATCAAGACGCGCGTGCTGTAAACGTTCACGGATTTCTTTAAGTTCAGTAAGACCTGTAGCCATTGAGTCACCTTCACGGAATACCGAGAAGTTAAGCTGCATACATTGTTGTAGGTCTTTCTTGATTTGAACTGGGTCTTCGCCTTGACCAGCTGTTGAGTTTTCCCAACGGTTAAAGCGCGCAAGAGACGCTTCTAGGTCAGACTCTGAAGCCGCTTTAGAAATTTCAACATCATTTAGATATTTACCTAAGAAGTTACCTGCTGCACGGCCAAATACAACTAAATCGAGTAATGAGTTACCACCTAAGCGGTTAGCACCATGTACAGATACACAGGCAATCTCACCAACAGCAAATAAACCTTGTACAACTTTTTCGTTGCCTGCAGCATCGATATTAAGTACTTGACCATTAACGTTTGTTGGCACACCACCCATCATGTAGTGACATGTTGGGATAACTGGAATCGGTTCTTTTGCAGGATCAACGTGAGCAAATGTTTTAGCAAGATCACATACACCTGGAAGACGTAAGTTAAGCGTTTCTTCGCCTAAGTGGTCAAGTTTCAACTTAAGGTGAGGACCCCAAGGACCATCACAACCACGACCTTCACGAATTTCTGTCATCATTGAACGAGCAACAACGTCACGAGACGCTAAATCTTTAGCATTTGGTGCGTAACGTTCCATGAAGCGTTCGCCATCTTTATTTAAAAGATAACCACCTTCACCACGACAACCTTCAGTTACTAGCGTACCAGCGCCAGCTATACCTGTCGGGTGGAACTGCCACATTTCCATGTCTTGCATAGAAATACCAGCACGTGCAGCCATACCAACACCGTCACCGGTGTTAATGTGAGCATTGGTTGTTGATGCGAAAATACGACCTGCACCACCGGTAGCTAACACAACTGCTTTTGATTTGAAGAAGGTGATTTCACCTGTTTCAATTTCAATCGCTGTACAGCCTACTACATCGCCATTATCGTTTTTAACTAAATCAAGTGCATACCATTCTGAGAATACATTGGTTTTGTTTTTAACGTTTTGTTGATAAAGAAGGTGTAATAATGCATGGCCCGTACGGTCAGCTGCTGCTGCAGTACGCGCAGCCTGTTCACCACCAAAGTTTTTCGATTGACCACCGAAAGGACGTTGGTAAACACGGCCATTTTCAAAACGCGAAAATGGTAAGCCCATGTTTTCTAATTCAGTAATAGCTTCCGGGCCAGTTTGACACATGTATTCGATAGCGTCTTGGTCACCGATAAAATCGGAACCTTTAACGGTATCATACATGTGCCATTCCCAGTTATCTTCATGCGAGTTACCTAACGCGACTGTAATACCGCCTTGAGCAGATACAGTGTGTGAGCGTGTCGGGAAAACTTTAGAGATTAGCGCACATGTTTTGCCAGATTCAGTAATAGCAAGAGCAGCGCGCATACCTGCACCACCGGCACCAATTACTACGGCGTCAAATTCACGAACAGAATATTTCACTTAAACACCCCATAAAACGATTAAACCCACAGCTACGTAAGCAACAGCCATTAGGTTTAGTACAAAGCCTAAAAAAGCACGCAATTTAGCGTTCTTTACATAGTCGGTAAGAACCTGCCAAAGGCCGATACGGGTATGAACCATAATGCAAACTAGGGTTATTAACGTTGCCCCTTTCATTGCTAGGTTTGAGAATAGGCCTGTCCAGGCTTCATATGTGACTTCTGGCATTGCTAAAAAATAGCCAATAATAAAGATTGCATACGCGCTGATTATTAATGCCGTTGTGCGTAAAGATACAAAATCTTGTACGCCATCACGTTTAAGAGTTGCTTGATTTAAGACCATATCCACACCCCTGCCAATACAGCAAACACAACGCCAAGTGCCATCGCAATTTTAGCGCTAGTATTGCCTGATTCAAGTTCTTCCCAATGCCCCATATCCATAATAATGTGACGGATACCACCGATAAGGTGATAACCTAATACAGAAAGGGTGCCCCAAGCTATAAATTTGGCAATGAATCCGTTAAACAGACTCTTGACGAATTCAAAACCTTCAGCTGAAGAAAGAGACTCTGACCAAGCCCAAATGACAAACGTTAAAGCAAAAAATAATGCAACACCGGTGACGCGGTGAAAAATTGAAGCTTTAGCCGTTGCCGGCATAGATATAGTTGTTAGATCTAGATTTACAGGTCTTTGCTTTTTCACAGTTACTTGCCCATCTTGCCCGCAGTGGGGCTCATCTACTTGTTTTTCTAAAACCCACCAAATGTTTCTGGTGGAACTATCAAAATAAACGTATTGATACTAATAAAGTTCACTTTTTATGAAAATTATTATGTAAAAAAAAGTTTACCCAAATACAAATTGGTTAAAAACCTCCGTTAGTATATATAGCCGGAGACTCTTTTACAATTCTTGTTTACTTAGAGTCGTTTGCGAATTAGCCAATGGTATAATATTCAATCTTTACCGAATATTTATTATACATATGTGCATAATACTTATAAAAATTGACTTTATACCCCTCTTTCACGTTAAAATGTAGAGATGTGCTTAGAATAGATTTTAGAATATAAAAATCAGAATAGTTATCTTAATAGGAGATACATAGATGGCAGATAAGAAAGCCACGGTCCATATTGATGGGCTAGATCCAATCGAACTTCCAATTTATCAAGGTACTGCTGGCCAAGATGTAATTGACGTACGTACACTCGGCTCACATGGTCACTTTACTTATGACCCAGGTTTCATGTCGACTGGTTCTTGTGAATCTACCATCACTTACATCGATGGTGGCAAAGGTGTTTTATTACACCGTGGTTACCCAATCGAACAGTTAGCAGAAAGCTCTAATTACGTCGAGTTATGCTACTTACTATTAAATGGTGAGTTACCAACTAAAGAGCAATACGATGATTTCGCTACAAAAATCACTCGTAGCACTATGCTAGATGAAAAAATCGCAAACTTCTTCCAAGGTTTTCGTTTTGACGCTCACCCAATGGCGATGTTATGTGGTGTGGTTGGTGCTTTATCTTCTTTCTACCATGAAGATCTGGATATCACTGACGCAGTTCAACGTAAAACAAGCGCTATTAAATTAGTTGCTAAGTTACCAACAATTGCAGCAATGGCGTACAAAACAAACATCGGTCAACCATTTGTATACCCACGCAATGACTTAAGCTATGCAGAAAACTTCTTACACATGATGTTCTCTGTGCCTGCTGAAGAATACAAAGTAAACCCTGTCACAGCTAAAGCAATGGATAAAATCTTTATGCTTCATGCTGACCATGAGCAAAACGCATCAACCTCTACAGTACGTTTAGCTGGTTCTTCTGGTGCTAACCCTTATGCATGTATTGCTGCGGGTATTGCATCACTTTGGGGCCCTGCTCACGGCGGTGCTAACGAAGCATGTTTAAACATGTTAGAAGAAATTGGCTCAGTTGATCGCATTGACGAATACGTAGCAAAAGCTAAAGATAAAGCGGACCCGTTCCGTCTTATGGGCTTTGGACACCGTGTTTACAAAAACTTCGATCCTCGTGCAACAGTAATGCGTCAAACATGTCATGAAGTGTTAGCAGAGCTAAACATTCAAGATCCATTGCTTGATATCGCAATGAAACTAGAGCAAATTGCACTTGAAGACCCGTACTTTGTTGAGAAGAAACTTTACCCTAATGTAGATTTCTACTCAGGTATTATCTTAAAAGCAATCGGCATCCCTACCAGTATGTTCACTGTAATCTTTGCAATGGCACGTACTGTAGGTTGGATCTCACACTGGGACGAGATGCTTTCTCAACCTGGCCACAAGATCAGCCGTCCACGTCAGCTTTACACAGGTGAAACACACCGTGATTATAAAGCAACTGACAAGCGCTAAGCATTAAGTTAGTTTAAAAGGCCGCCTCTGCGGCCTTTTTTATTACCTGCTACTTGAGAATTATCTTAAACAGATTACAATTCCTGCCCACTTGATTAACTTTATGAGCCTATGTCTGTGTCCTCGTTTGATCCTAAAAAAATCCGTAATGACTTTCCTACTCTAAATCAGACAATTAATGGCTACCCTCTTGTTTATTTAGACTCAGCAGCAACAACACAAAAACCACAATGCGTGATTGACGCTACCACAGAGTTTTACACCTTACAGAATGCAAATGTTCACCGCGGACGTCATACGCTGAGTGAGCAAGCTACAGCGGCTTATGAGCAAGTACGTCAACGCGTTGCCGATTATTTTCAGGTAACCAGTAGCGAAATTGTCTGGACCAAAGGCGCCACTGAAGCGATTAACTTAGTTGCTCATGGTTTAAGAAATACATTAACAGCTGCTGACACTATTTTAATTAGCCCAATCGAACACCACGCTAATATCGTGCCGTGGCAAGAACTGGCAGCGCAAACCGGGGCAACATTAAAAACTTTACCACTTAACGCTGATGCTACATTTGATATAGCACAGTGTTGTGAAGTGATTAAGCGCACCAACCCTGCACTACTGGCTATTACTCACGCCTCTAATGCACTAGGCAATATTACTGATTTAGCCCCCTTAATAGCCTCAGCGAAGGCGATAGGTGCGCTAACCTTAGTGGATGGCGCACAAGGGGCGCTGCATTTAAGACCGGATTTAAAAAAGCTCGATTGTGATTTTTACGTGTTTTCTGCTCATAAAATGGTGGGGCCAACAGGGCTAGGCGGTTTATATGGCCGTTATACAACCCTAAATGCACTATCGCCTTATCAAAAAGGCGGTGAAATGATTGAAAAAGTAACCTTAACGCACAGTACTTATCGTGACGCTCCCGCTAAATTTGAAGCAGGAACGCCAAATATAGCCGGCGTTTTAGGTTTTGGCGCTGCACTTGAGTATTTAATGGCGCTTGATCTGCAAACATTACAGCACTATGAACAGCAGTTGTTTATTTATGCAGCGAACGCATTGAGCAAAATAGACGGTATTATTATCTACAGCGACCTCAAATCGAATATTGGCACACTTTGCTTTAATTATAAAAATGAACATCCTTATGATCTGTCAACTTTACTTGACGGCTATGGTGTTGCTGTACGAAGTGGTCATCATTGTACCCAACCTTTAATGAGTCATTTAAACCTAAATGGCTCACTGAGAGCGAGTTTTGCTTTTTATAATACGACTAAAGATGTAGACCAATTTATTGCCGCACTCAAAGAATGCATTGCTTTATTAGACTAATTTGGATAAATAATGACACACACATATCAACTCGTAACTAAAAGTATTCAAAGCAGTAGTAGCTGGCAACAAAAGTACCGTGAAATTATGTTACTCGGTAAAACGCTGCCACCTTTAGCCGATATATTAAAAACAGATGATGCGTTAGTGCCAGGCTGTGAGAGTAAAGTATGGATGTTTGTTGAGTTTGACCTAACCGAGAATGCACTGGTTGTAATTGGAGACTCTGATACTCGCATAGTAAAAGGCTTATTGGCGTTAATTTTAGCCCTGTATAACGGTTTAACACCCGAAGAAGTGTTAGCAGTAAATGCTTATGATGAATTTGAAAAGCTTGGCTTAATCAGTCATTTGAGTGCGTCAAGAGGCAATGGAGTAAAAGCCATGGTTGAAACAATACAAACCATGGCCAAGCAAAAAGCGCTTTAAGCGCTTTTTAAATACTATTAAACCAAAACACTTTATTTAAGTATTTAGACGCGCACGCTTGTCTAAGTATTTTCGAACCGCTTTAGCGGCAACAAAAAAACCAAAACTACCGGTGATCATCGTCACTGAGCCAAAGCCATTATTACAATCCATGTTCATACTGCCATCAGCATTTTGCTTCGCATGACACACACTGCCGTCACTACCTGGGTAAACAAGCTGTTCAGTGGAATATACACAGTCAATATTAAATTTACGTTTTGGGTTTGAACTGAAATTATATTGTTTACGCAAAATGTAACGCACTTTTGCAAGTAATGGATCTTGAGTGGTTTTTGCCACATCGCCAAAAGTAATTTGACTCGGATCGGTTTGCCCACCTGCACCGCCAGTTGTAATTATAGGCATTTTATTACGTTTACAGTGAGCTATTAACGCCGCTTTTTCTTTAACCGCATCAATACAATCTATTACATAATCAAAACCTTGAATATGCTCTTGAATATTATCAAGGCTAATAAAGTCATCAATCACATTCACTACACACTCAGGGTTGATAAGCTTGCAGCGAGTTTTCATCGCCTCAACTTTAGCTTCCCCTATTGTGCCTGTTAAGGCATGAATTTGACGATTTACATTAGTTGCACAAATATCATCTAAATCAATTAAGGTGATTTTACCTACGCCGGTACGCGCTAGTGCTTCAGCAGTCCAACTGCCTACACCACCAATACCCACAACACAAAAATGTGCTTGCTGTAACCACTCAAATTGCTGTTGACCATACAGTCGTTTAATACCACCAAAGCGGATATCAGTTACTTGTTCACTCATTTACCAATCCAGTTTCCACGGCGTTTGCCAAGAATTAAAATCTTGATGTTTTATCAATTGCGCATACTCTTCACCAGATTCAGGCAACAGGGTATGTTGTATTTTTTGCCCTTTCCATAAAAAATCCAGCGCAAATGCATGTAAATAGGTACGCTCTGCAGGGCTACCTGCATAACTCGTATCACCCATTATGGGGGCACCCAAACTCTTTAAAGCAACTCTAAGTTGATGGGTTTTACCCGAATAGGGTTTTAATAGGTAAGCTCTAAAACCATTTTTAAAACTAAATGAATAAAACCGCGTAATAGCGGGATTTATTTGCGAGTTTAATAGTTTAAAAGTACCCCGACGTGACTTCGCCATGTCTCCTTTAACCCAACCTTGCTTTTTTTTAGGCTTAGAATCACTTACAGCTAAATAAAATTTATTAATAGTATGCTCAGTAAACATCTGGGTAAACTTTGCCGCAGCGTCTTTATGCCGCGCTAATATGATCAGCCCTGAAGTCACTTTGTCTAGACGATGAACCGCAAACAATTTTTCGTTTAGTTGTTGCTCAGCAAGAACCACAAAACCAGGGCTTTCTTCTGAATGAAAATTAAGCCCTGCAGGTTTAGTTATAATATAAAAATCATCGTGCGTGTATTGCACCTTTAACACAGGCGTATCTGCTTTATTCACGCGCTTTACTTTGAATATGCGCAACGACTTTAGCTAAATCCTCTGGTGTATCAACCCCAGCATGAGGGGTCACCAGCGCTTGCTCTATTTTAATCGCATAGCCATGGTAAAGCACCCTTAGCTGCTCTAGTGATTCTAAAACTTCTAACGGTGATACCGATAATTGAATATATTGCTTTATAAACCCTGCGCGATACGCGTAAATACCCACATGGCGTTGAAAAGGCGCTAAATTAAGTGGTTGCTGCTCAGCCATCATGGCACTTCTATCAAATGGAATGCTGGCTCTTGAAAAATATAAGGCATTTTTATTAATATCGCTGACCACTTTAACCGCATTAGGGTTAAACACCTCATCACGCTCTTCAATGGCAACACTTAGGGTTGCCATAGGCGCGGTTGATTGCGCTAATAATGTAGCCACTTGTGACACGTTATCAGGGGATAATAATGGTTCATCGCCCTGCACATTAACTACGATAGTATCTTCTGATAAGTTTAGTAAATCAACGACTTCTGCTAACCGTTCAGTCCCTGATTGATGATCTTCTCGAGTCATCAATACATCATTGGTAAAGTGTTTGGCCGCATCAAATACTTTTTGATGATCGGTGGCAATAACCACTTTACTCGCTCCCGACAAACACGCTTTTTCATAGACATGTTGGATCATTGGCTTGCCACAAATATCAGCAAGTGGTTTACCTGGCAAACGAGTAGAAGCGTAACGCGCAGGAATAACAACTACGAATTCCACTTTTCTACCTCTTCAAGAGACAATTCTCGGGCTTCATTTTCAAGTAATACCGGAATATCATCGCGTACCGGGTAAGCAAGCTTTGCAGCTGTACTGATCAGCTCTTGGTTTTCTTTATCAAAGCGCAACTTACCTTTACACACGGGGCAAGCAATAATTTCGAGTAACTTCGTATCAAAGGCCATGATGGATCCCTTTTTCTATTAATAGTAAATTTAATGTGTTTATTACCGCCGCTGTTGGTTTAGCATCAACAGGCAAGTAATACCAATTAGGCTTTGCAAAATCACGGCATTTAACCGCATCTTTTTCTGTCATTAATACACAGTCATCGCCAAATTGAGCGAAATCATCAGCGCTATAAGCATAATGATCGCGAAAATGATGTGTAGACAGTAATTTAATACCTTGTGCTTGCAGTGAAGCCTCAAAACGACCTGGGTTACCAATAGCACTCACCGCATGCGCAGCCTTTAAAGGCGTCGCTATATCCGTGTTATCGGCAACGCGTTTAATAACCGATGGCTGCAAGCGATAACTAAACTCATCCTCAGAGCCATTTTCAATTACTAGGTCTACGCTCTTTAATCGAGAGACGGTTTCGCGCAGTGGCCCTGCGGGCATTAGCAAACCATTACCAAATTTTCTTTCGCTATCAACAATACAACATTCTATGCTGCGTGCCATTTTGTAATGCTGCATGCCATCATCAGAAATGATCACATCAAGCTTAAAATTTGCGTTGAGCTTTTCTATATTGTGCTGCCTATTTGGCCCCACAACTAACGGACATTGTAAACGGTTAAATAAAAGTACCGGCTCATCCCCAGCCTCTAAAGTAGTCGTATTAGCAGTCACTAATAATGGGTAATGAGCTGCTTTCCCAGCATAGCCGCGACTAATTAAACCAACAGATAAACCTTGGGCGATTAAGTGATCATGCAGCCATAATACAAATGGGGTTTTACCATTACCGCCAACGCTTATATTACCAACTACAATAACCGGTGTTTTGCTGATAAACGATTTAAAAATGCCGAACTTATAGCAATATCTACGCAGCAAAGAAATACAGCCAAAAATAGCGGACAGTGGTAATAGCAATAATGTAATTAAGCTAAAAGGTTTATACCAGCTTTGCTCTATTTTACTCACCCTTGCTCACCAAACTGCATTTTGCATAACGCAGAATAAGTGCCATCGTTAGCAAGTAAATCTGTATGGGTACCACTTTCAATAACTTGACCACTGTCTATTACATAAATGCGGTCACTATTTTCAATAGTCGATAACCTATGCGCAATTACAATAGACGTTTTGTCTTTCATTAATGTATCGAGGGCATGTTGAATGAGTTTTTCTGATTCAGTATCCAGCGCCGAGGTCGCTTCATCTAAAATTAAAATTGGTGCATCTTTTAATATTGCGCGAGCAATCGCGATACGTTGACGCTGACCACCTGAAAGCATCACCCCATTCTCACCAACCATAGTGTTAAGTTGTTCCGGTAAATCTTTTACAAACTCCCAGACATGAGCTTGTTTAGCCACAGCATGAAGCTCCTCCATCGATACATCGCGTTGGAGGCCATAACAAATATTATTTGCAATCGTGTCATTAAAAAGCACCACTTGCTGCGATACTAAAGCAAATTGACGACGTAAATCGGTGAGCTTATATTCATTTAAAGCAATACCATCCAGTAATATTTCACTGGGCGCTTCTAAATCATAATAGCGAGGTAATAAGTTTGATATGGTGGATTTACCCGAGCCTGAGCGGCCAACAAGCGCAATGCTCTCGCCCGCTTTAATAGTCATAGACAAATTATTTAATACCGGCTCGTCTTTGGTTGGGTATTTAAAGGTGACATTTTTTACTTCAATATGACCTTTAACTTTATCAACCGATAAGGTGCCTGTGTCTTTTTCTATTTCTTCATCTAGCACTAAAAATACACTCTGCGCAGCTGAAATACCGCGTTGTAAATCGCTGTTCACATTGGCAAGCTGTTTTAACGGGCGTAGTAACATCATCATCGAAGAAATGAGCACTACAAAATCCCCAGAGCTAATACTGTCTATCATTGAGGGCATAGACACCACCCATAAAATAACAGCCATTGCACTGGCGGCTAAAATTTGAATGATAGAGACACTTAACGCCTTAGTCGCATCCATTTTGATACGTTGCTGGCGATTATGATTATTAATTTTAGAAAATTGATCGATTTCTTGAGTTTGACCACCAAAGCCGTGGATCACTTTGTGACCACTGAGCATTTGCTCTGAGCTGCGGGTAACTTGCCCCATCGCAGACTGAATATTTTTAGATATATGACGAAAACGTTTAGATACCACCGCCACTATAATAGCCACTAATGGAATAATAACTAAAAAGATTAACGATAATTGCCAGCTGGTATAAAACATAACTGCAAGTAAAAACACCACAAAAGCGCCTTCACGAACTACAATAAGCAATGCTTTGGTAATCGCTTGCTGTACTTGCTCTGTATCAAAGGTAATTTTTGAAATAAGGTCGCCAGTCGAGTTTTTATCATGAAACGATACTGGCAAATGTAATATATGCTCAAATAGTTCTTGGCGAAGCGCACGCACTACCTGCGAACCAACATAGCTTAAACAGTACGATGACATAAAATTAAATACGCCACGCCCGATCACCAACGCAATAACCACAAATGGCGCATAAGTAAGTACCTGACTATTACGCTCATTTAAACCTTCATCGATAAACGGCTTCATCAGTTGGATAAATAATGCATCCATACCTGAATAACCTATCATTCCAATAATTGCGACGATGGCAACCGACTTATAGGCACCAACGTAAGAAACAAGCCGTTTATAAATTTGTGTAGTACTTTGATCCATAACACTCTCTAAAACCACTGACAGCCTCTATTGTATCCTTAGCAACAGCAAAACAAAACGTCAATCTTTGATAAACCAATAACTTTCCTGCGCCCTCGCTGTAGTAAGCTCAAGGTGCTTAGCATAAAAATCAACTCTAACTTGTCCTACATCACCGGTGCTATATTGTTTGGCGTTTATTTTATTGTAACGCTCAACTACCGCTTTACTTGGAAATTGCCACTGACCTTGATAGGCACTTGAATGAATCACAATCGTTGGGTTTACTGCCTTAATAAACTCGTCACTCGAGGAGCTGTCACTGCCGTGGTGTGGGCTTATCAAAACGGTACTTTGTAAATCATCTTCCTTTTTAATTAATTGAGACTCTCGCGTCTTTGATATGTCACCGGTAAGTAGCACACTATAGTTTGCAGCTGAGATTTTAACGATACAGGAATTATCATTACTATTATTAAATTCCTCTTTAGTAAAGGTTTTAATACTCAACCCATGAAAATCGCGTGTTGTTGCTATACAGTCGTTATATACACCATTTGGATGAAAATAATCAAAACTCCATGCATAACCGGCCGCTTTAAAATGCGCAACACCTCCGGCATGATCGTTATCTTGATGACTGACAATCGCGGTACTTACCGTTAGATTATGGGCGTCAATATAGGGTAGTAATACACTAGGCACACGACTAAAGCGATTAAAGTAACTCGGGCCAAAATCATAAATAAACGCATGTTTGTCTTTTTTTATCAGTACCATTAGGCCATGGCCTACATCAAATACGTTCAACTGCCAAAGACTAGATTGCGTAAAATAATAATTAGACAGTAAAGTCAAAAGCGGAATACACGCCAGTACGCGAAGCTCAATAAAATAAAGTAAAGGAACGACACTATAAAGCAGCACCACAGTGGTTATACTTACCTGACCAACATTAAGCCAACGTATGTGCTGCGGTATTGCCAGCAACATTTGATAAATATAGGTCAGTGGAAAATCATACAACACAATAAACGCATGCCAGTCGGTTAATAACCCCAGCAACACACTTAAAAATAAAGCAGGCATTAATACAAAAGATAAAATGGGAATAGCGACAAGATTTAAAACTAAACCAGCTAAACTCACGCCATTAAAAAAGTATAATGACAGCGGTAATAAGCCAATAAATAATCCCAGTTGAATAACAAAAAGAGTGCGAATATTGGCTAACAATGAATGACCTCGCAGCGGAAACTGTTTTAAAACCATAAAAATAATACATACCGCTAAAAATGAAAAATACAGGCCAGGATTAAGCAAACTAAATGGATTAACCGCTAAAATAATAACCAATGCATATAAAATACTTCGCCATCTAAGCGCTTGCTTCGCTAAGTAATAAAGCAACAAATAACAACCCAACATAATTAAAGCGCGGGTTGCCGAAATAATGAAATCACTCAAGTAAACATAAATGAAGGCGGCAACAAAGCCAGCAGCGCTATAAAAAATAGCAATATTTAATGATTGATTTAGTTCAGGCTTAATCAACTTAAGAAAACAGCGCACTGCAAAATAACAAAAACCGAAAACCAAAGAGATATGCAATCCAGAAATAGCCAGTAAATGACTTAACCCAAGACTTTGCATTAATTGTTTATGCTCAAAGGTCATTAACGACTTGTCTCCGGTTAAGAGCACGTAATATAGCCAATTAAGCTCAGCACTACTTACGAGCTTTTTGACATAAGTCCGGTAAGCCGCAATATGATTATTTTGTGGGCGGTTGTAAATCGCTAACTGCTTATTTAATACTGTGCCTTTAAACGCTATTTTTTGTGTAAAGGCATAGAGTTGACTGTCGAACACAGTAAAATTTTTAATCCCCCTAAAATTTTTTAACCTAACTTGAGCAGTAAAAGCATCCCCTGGCTGAATAGGTTGTGTTGAATTAATACTTAATAAGGCATTAGGTGCTCTAAACTGACTATATTCGCTATCTTCCAAACGGGTTATCTTCACTTTTACGTATTGTGGAGGGGTTGAAGAAATAACCTCTTCGACAACAACATTGACTGAATAAGCATATTTTTCGTGCTGATTAGGTAATTCAAATGAATAAAACAAGATAAAATGTGCCGCTACACAGCAAATACCGCAAATAAAGCCTAACAATACAGTTAAAAACGGCTTAAAATACGTGCTCACAATGAGGATTGAAATTGTGATAACTGTAAATTCAAGGGTTTGGTAATAAAATACGGTAACAACAACTCCGATAACAAACCCAAGACTCATCCACACAGAAGTAAATGGTTGCTTTAAATGGCTAAAAAAACGATCCAACGGTTTTTACCCGATCCAAATAAAATTAGACATCACAAATCGCTAAGAATATTTGGCCGTCTTTTACATGATGCTAACCTTTGGCATTTAAATAGACGTTCGGCACGAGGTGCTTTTGCTGTTGGGCTCTTTTTTGCTTTCATCCCTGTTCCTTTTCAAATGGTGCTCGCGGCTGCCGCAGCGATAATTTTGAGAGTTAATTTACCCATTTCTGTTGCGCTAGTATGGATCACTAATCCACTGACTATGCCGCCAATTTTTTACGGCTCCTACCTTGTTGGTACATTAGTACTTAATCAACCAGAACAACACTTTGCGTTCGAAGCCAGTTGGGCATGGTTTATAGAAAGCTTAACGACAATTGGCCCTGCATTCTTAGTCGGTTCATTGGTATGCGCCTCTATCGCCAGTGTCATTGGCTACTTTGGAATAGATCTAATTTGGCGCCGCTCTGTAAGGCGGGCATGGGGAATGAGAAATAATTAGCCTCTCTTCCTTTAAATGCTTACATTACTATAGACAAAAAAAACCCAACTTAACAAGTTGGGTTTTTTAGTCGTTCTGTTTAACGATTTAAACTCATTTAAAATCTAAATACACGTCTTAAACCAACAAGTGGTAGTAATAATAAACCAAACCAAGAAAAGCTCGCAGAACTGCGTTCGTAAAATTCAGCATCTGGGGCTTTACAATTCTCAACTTCACCATTAGGGATAGGCGAAAGTTTTACCGCAACGGCTACACTTTCATACTCAATATTACCATTTACATCGGTAACAACTCCGCCCAATGAATTTCGTTTTTCAACTGTTTTAGTTGCAACACCAAATACTTCGTTGTTTTCATTAATCGATTTAGCTTCTACCATTTTATAGCTGAAACTGGTTTCACCATCACTGTCATAACAAGGCAGCAGCTTATTTAGATTAGTGATCTTGTCGTCGCCAATTTTATAAATAAAGGCTTCTGAACGACGTGAATTATCTGATTCGCCAATTTCTCCCTCACCAACAATGTAACCTTGATTATTAATGTCATTAGCATATGAGCTTGAACTTATAAAGTAATCTTCTGGAAACACGGTCGTGTTTGTATTTATATCATGGTAAAAAAGTTTGTTTCTTAGTGTGCCTTCTATTCGCTTAGTCGCAAAACCTACAACAATATCATTATCGTTGATAGCAAATGCTTTACCACTTTGCCAGTCATCTCGCTGTTCAATAAAATCGACCACTTCACCATCTTTAAAGTAAGCTGGCATCGTTAAGATTGTGGAATCTCTATCAAAGTAACGGGTATTAGAAAAACCGGCTGCAACGCCATTTTTATTAACCGCTAATGCATTACTAATAAATGGGTTACTGTCTTCATCTTCTTTTGGTGTCAGCGCTAAACCTAACAATTCTGTTGAGGTTACATTATAGGCACTGTCTAGTGTCCACTTAACCGCTGTTTTATTAAATAAACCACGTGTGTTACGACTATTAATTGATTCAATACACGTCATTACAGGTTCATCAAGACCATCACAATTATCAGCAATTAAGGTTTGTCTCTCTGTAGGGATACTCACTGATACATTACCAACAACAACGTAACCCGTGTCAGTGGCAACAATATCAGACGCTTTACTCGTCCCACCATGTTCAGTAAATTCTGGAACAAGCGGCACTTCTACACCGCCTTCAGAAATTAAAATACCACGTTCTATAAACTCTCGGGTAAACCAAGTTTCTTCTTCAGTTTCACCATCTGGTGTAAAAGTGATTTTATCAAACGGTGCACTGCCCCAACCTACGGTCGTACCGTCCTGTGCAACAGCATTATAAAAATTGCTGGTCGATCGCGTTAACCCATCATAATCAACCGAAGCCACATCAAACAAAGATTGCTCTGTAATTACACCACTGTTGTAATTTGTAGCAACAATTGAGCTAATTTTTTGATATTCAAAGTTAGCAGATAAGTTTGACAAAAAACGAACCATAAAAGTATGCGCATCAGCATTGGTATAAATAGCGTCGTTGTTTTCGATGTCGTCAAGTGTAAACGTAATTTCTTTGTCACTTAGTTCAAATGAATTTACTTCATTAGTATAAGCGTTCTTAATTAAACTATCGGTAAAATCAATATAACTAATATCAATTGGGATATTGTATAAGCCATTAGCAAGTCCAATGACATGTCCGTTTTCACTCACATCGGTAACATAAGTATGTTTTGCGTTTTCAAAGTTACCTAACTCCGTTAACGCATAGGTAGCACTTAATGCCGATGTACTCAGTGTTGCTAAAACACTGGCCGCGAGTAATTTATATTTCATTTTATTCCTTACTACTGATTCTTTAATTCTTCAAGTTCTTCCCAACGCTCAAAAGCGGCTTCAAGGTCAGACTCGAGTTGGGCTAAATGGTTCAATTCCTTAGCTGTTACATCACTGTCTTGCTTGAAAAAGTCTTCGTGACTTACTCGTTCTTGTTGTTTTTCAAGCTCAGCTTCAAGTTGCTCCATTTTATTAGGTAGTTGCTCTAGTTCAAGTTTTAATTTGTAAGAGAGTTTATTTGCTTTGTTATTACTTTTAACGGGTGCCGGCTCAGATTTTTCAACCTTTTTAACTGGCTGCTGTTGCTGCTGCTTTTCTTGCTCTGCTAAATAGTTGGTATAGGCTTCATAATCGCTGTAACCGCCAACGATATCTGTTACCTTGCCGTTACCCTCAAAGGCCCATACACTCGAACACGTATTATCAATAAACTCACGGTCATGGCTAACTATCAGCACAGTACCTTGGTATTGATTGATGATATCTTCTAGTAACTCTAACGTTTCTATGTCTAAGTCGTTGGTAGGCTCATCAAGAACCAATATATTTGATGGCTTTAAGAATAACTTAGCCAGAAGTAATCTATTTTTTTCACCACCTGAGAGCGCTTTTACGGGGGTACGAGCACGTGCTGGTGGAAACAAAAAGTCTTGTAAATAACCTAATACATGACGAGAGCGCCCGCCCATCATCACTTCTTGCTTACCCTCAGCCACGTTATCTTGAACGGTCGCTTCTTCATCGAGCTTTTCACGGTACTGATCAAAATAAGCAAATTCTAAATTAACACCTTGCTTTATTTCGCCACTGTCAGCTTTTAAATCACCAAATAGTAATTTTAATAGTGTTGTTTTACCAATGCCGTTAGGGCCGACTAACCCAATACGGTCACCACGCATAACCAAAGTAGAAAAGTCATCAGCAATGATTTTATCTTTAAATGCATGGTGTAAGTGTTTCGCTTCAAACACTAATTTACCTGAACGATCTGCCGTTTCAATATTGAAATCGGTTTTGCCTACTTGATCAACACGCTTTTTACGCTCATTACGTAATTGTTTAAGCTCACGAACACGCCCTTCGTTACGCGTACGACGCGCTTTAACACCTTGGCGGATCCACGCTTCTTCTTCCGCTAAACGCTTATCGAACAATGCATTTTGCGTTTCTTCCACTTTTAAATCATGCGCTTTTTGTTCTAAGTAAGTGGCATAATCACCTGGATAAGAAATTAGTTTACCTCGATCTAAATCTAAAATACGTGTTGCAACGGCGCGAATAAAAGCACGGTCATGCGATATAAATACAATCCCGCCTTTAAACTCTTTTAAAAATTGCTCTAACCACATTACACTTGTCATATCTAAGTGGTTGGTAGGCTCATCGAGTAATAATAAATCAGGCTCGCTCACTAGCGCACGCGCAAGTGCAACTTTACGTAACCAACCACCAGAAAGTGATTCTAGTTTTGCATCGGGGGTTAATTCTAGTTGGGTTAAAACCAGTTGAATACGGCTATCAAAACGCCAGCCATCAGCTGCTTCTAATTTATTTGATAAGCGCTCTAATTTATTGAGTAACTGATCAGTACAATCTGTTTGCAATTGTGTACTTACATGATGAAAATCAATCAGTAAGTTAGCAATTTCAGGCATACCTTGGGCAACATAATCAAATACAGTGCCGCTTGCGCCTTTAGGCGGATCTTGTTCTAAACGCGATATTTTTAAACTACCGACTTGGTTTATTTCGCCGTCATCGAGTATTACTTGGCCATCTAAGACTTTTAGAAGCGTTGATTTTCCTGCACCGTTACGCCCTACAATACACACTCGCTCACCGCTTTCTATAACCGCATCGGCATTATCTAATAATGGGTGCGTACCGTAGGCTAATTGCGCTTTTGAAATTCTAATTAAATCCATAATTAATCTTTACTCTTATTCTGCTTGCGCTAAAAACTGCTGCGCCTGAGGTGCAGTAAATGGCCAAAACAATTGCTGGCCTTGTTGATTTTTTAAAACCGGAATACTGATTTGATACTCTAAAATTAATGAGTCATCGCTCATAATATCAATAAGTTGTAATTCATCAGCTGATGAAAGTAACGGTTTTAACAGTTGCTCTGCTTGCTCACACAAGTGGCAACCGTCTGTGTGATATAAAACCCACTTAGCCATGTTTAATTAACCAGCTATTATGAATTTTTTTATTACGTTTAAAATCGGGAGATAAGGTTTTTTCTGAAATATTTTCTGCTTTTAAGCCTAAGCCCATTAACCCTACTTCGTCCATCACAAAGCCGCGTTTATTGTTAGAAAATATAAGCGTACCCGATGGGCTCAATATTTTTTTAACCCAAGTTAACAGCTTAATGTGATCATTTTGTACATCAAACGCATCTTTCATTCGCTTAGAGTTAGAGAATGTTGGAGGGTCTAAAAAGATCAAGTCGTATTGGCCTTGTGCATGCTCTAGCCATTTTAAACAGTCGGCTTGCTCAAACCGATAACGTGTATTGCTAATATCGTTAAGTGCAAAGTTATCTTGCCCCCATTTTAGGTAGGTTTTAGATAAATCAACGGTAGTAATTGCTTTTGCACCGCCTAATGCAGCATGAACCGACGCTGTTCCCGTGTAGGCAAACAAATTTAAAAAGCGTTTATCTTTTGCATTTTCTTGAATGTAACGACGCGCAAGACGATGATCTAAAAATAGTCCGGTGTCTAAGTAATCAAATAAGTTAACTTTAAACTTAGCACCAAACTCCTCTACCACCATGGTTCTGTTTTGCTTAGCCATCGGGGTATATTGTTCTTCACCTTTTTGCTTTTTACGTACTTTTACCGCAATGTTTTCAGGTGCAATATCCAGTTGTTGCGCTGTTAAGCTAATAACATCTTGCAAGCGTTTTTCTGAGGTTTTTTCATCAATTTCTTTTGGTGCTGCGTATTCAAAAATAACCGCTGAATCACCATAAATATCAACCGCAACGTTATATTCAGGAATATCCGCATCATACACGCGATAGGCATGTACTTGATTTTGCTTAAGCCAATTTTTTAAGCCTTGCTTATTCTTTTTCAAGCGATTAGCAAAAGCCATTGAGCCTTCAAAGTTTAAAGCCGGTTTGTCATCCGTGGTAAGACTCACTTGCTTGTCATCAAGTTGATACAAGTTTAATTCAACATCAAGTGGACCATTTTTAAATTTATAACGTTTTTGCTTCACCAATTTAAGCAGTTTAAACAAGCTTTCATCCATGCCTAATAAAGCTAGTTTCCAGTGGTTGAAGTGTTTTTTAAAGCCAACACCTAAACTGCGATGTAAGTTAACCAGCTCAGCCATAGAGCCAATTCGCTCACCGTAAGGTAAATTAGAAATAACAACACCCGGCAATTTAGCAACCGCAGTCAATTTAGTTGCATCGCTTTGTTTAAACTTAATTACCGTATCAAGTTCTGCGCGCTGCGCATTGGCAATGGCTTTATCAAGGACATTTGCGTCGTAATCATGGCCAATCAACCACAATTTAGGGTCGGTAATATTTGCTAAAAGCTGCTCTTTAAGTTCTTTGAATTTTGCCACTCTAAAGCTAGGTAAACGCTCAAACGCAAAGCCTTCACGAAATAGACCTGGCGCTTCATTACGCGCCATTCCAGCGGCTTCAATTAAAATAGTTCCAGCACCACAACAGGGATCAAATAAAGGCTGATTAACATTTTCAAGCCAGCCACTGCGCTTAATAATTGCTGCAGCTAAATGTTCTTTAATTGGTGCTTTACCTTGACCTTGACGGTAACCACGCTCTGATAAACGCGGGCCAGAGTAATCAATATAAAGTGAAACACCATGGCGATTTAAACGTGCAACCACTCGTACATTTGCATCTTGCTTATCAACATTTGGGCGCTGTTCATACAGATCATTAAAATAATCAACAATCGCATCTTTAATCACTAACCCTGAAAACTGGGTATTTTTAAGCGAGTCGTTTGTGCCATTAAAGTCAACCGCAAAGGTTTGCGTAGGCCCAAACCACTCTTGCCAAGGTTGTAAGCGTGCAAATTTATACAAGCTGTCTTTGTCATTTACGCCTTCTTTTTCTTCAATAAGCATAAGTACACGCGTAGCAAAGCGTGTTGATAAACACACCTTTTGCGCTAGCAATGAGTCAGCCTCAAAGCGAACAGAACCCACAGTTTGTTTTGACACCGTAGCGCCAAGCTCTGTAAGTTCATCAACCAATAAATTTTCGATTCCGATAGAAGTAAGTGCGATAAATTGCAAAGTAAAAACCCTTAATAGCTAATTGCGCGGGATTATAACATAGGTTTGCGTACAAATACGCCATAAACACGGTGGGGAAACTAAATTAGATTAAGCGGTTTGACTATCGTACTGTGAGATAATAAGCGGGTGAACACGGTTGTTTAATACGCGGATCACTTCAAACTGTGAGAGTGATAAATTATCGTCAAGCGCAAAGGTTTCGCTTAAATTAATACACACAGAAGCATCAGGGCAATGCTCCACAATTAAAAACTCGCCAGTTTGAGATTCAGAGCTCAAGTTGATAACGGCTTCAGTACTAGGTGTTGTACCCGTGTAGGGTTTAAAAAACCAACTTTTAGCTAAAACGGGCTTTAATTGAAACTTAACCGCGGTCGCATTGAGCGCTATTTGACATAATTGCGCAGGATTCCATAAGTTAAACTGCTCGAGGTAATAATATACCTGCTCATAAAAAGCGGCGTCTTCTAAACTAAAGTAAGGGTTTTTAAAGGTGCAATCTGTTAATTGCCTTAGTTTATAAGGGGTGCATAGTTGCATATCGTCATTTAAATCAAGCAGTAAGCGGTTTTTTTCAGCACACGCTATCCACTGCCATTGCTTTGACGCTTGTAACATTTGCCCCTCCCTACTTAGTACTTAAAAAAATAAAATAAGACAATAAGCTTAGAGTATAGCTGCTTTTGACCATTTTTAAAACGTCTTTTTAGAACATTTATCGAACGATCAAAAGCTTACATAACTGATCCTTATAAGTCGTTAATGATCGACTTGACCAATTGTGGTCCTTTATAAATAAATCCAGTGTAAACTTGAATCAAATCAGCCCCTGCGTTCATCTTCTCTTTAGCCGATTGAACGTCATCAATACCGCCTACACCAATGATAGGTAATTGATTATTAGTTAAACGTTTTAGTTCAGAAACAATATGAGTTGAACGCTCTCTTACCGGAGCACCCGATAACCCCCCTGCTTCATCAGCATACTGCTGACCTTGCACTAGGCTACGCTCAAGGGTGGTATTTGTGGCAATCACACCATCAATTTTATTCGTTAATAGTGATTCGCTCACTTGTTCAATTTGAATAGGATCTAAGTCTGGCGCAATTTTAACCAGCATAGGTACATTTTTATTATGCTTGGCAATTAAATCTAACTGCTCATTTTTTAAACTTTGCAATAGGTCATCTAATGCTGCGCCATATTGTAAGTCACGCAATCCTGGTGTATTCGGCGATGAAATATTGACGGTTATGTAAGATGCATACTCAAACACTTTACGCATACAGTGAATGTAATCATCTTTGCCCTGCTCATTTGGTGTATCTTTATTTTTACCAATATTGATACCTAAAATACCATCGTATTTAGCTGCTTTAACATTGTTAACTAAATTATCAACACCTTTGTTATTAAAGCCCATACGATTAATAATCGCATTCGACTGTGGCAATCTAAACATACGTGGCTTATCGTTCCCCGCTTGAGGACGCGGTGTTACTGTACCCACTTCTACAAAACCAAACCCCATTTGGGCGAATGCATCAATACACTCGGCATTTTTATCAAGACCAGCGGCAAGCCCTACGGGATTTTTAAATTCGAGGCCTAAAAAGTTCACAGGCTTATTTGCCACGCTTTGTGACCACGCGGCACTTAACGGTGTATTAGCAAAGCGACGTAAGTTATTAAGAGCAAAATCATGGGCCCACTCCGCATTACGGGTAAACATAAAACGGCGAGCTAAATCGTAAAACATGAATATAATCCTCTTAAAGTTGTAGACAAAAAAATACCTCAGACAAGGCTGAGGTATTATATAACAAAAAACTGTTTAACGATTAATTTTAATCAGTTGCAGTTTATTACTTTGCAGAGGTATCACAGTTGTGGCCTAGTAACATAAGCTCTCTAAGTGCAACTGAGAATTTTGCAAAGTCATGACTTTGCGATGTTTTAAATTCAGTTAGCATTTGTTTCCAGCGCTGTAATAACAGATCTTGGCTATCCATCCACTGTTCAATTTGGCCATCAACATCACTACTATCACCTTCAAAGCTGTTTAACACTACTTCAGATAATGTACGTTGTTGCCAATCTAACTCTTCACGATATGAAGCACGCGCAAGTGCTTGCCAATGGTTTGAAACAGGTTGATTAGTAATTTGGTCTAAGAACCAATGTAGCCCCATTTGCGCACCAAGTTTGAAGTAAGTGTGCGATACCATATCGATTTTACGATTAGAGTTTTGCGCAATTTGTGTCAAGTCCATTACAGAGAACAAGCTTGATAACGATACAATACGCTGAGCAATCTCAACCGGAACACCGCTTTGCGTTAGCTCTTCACGTGCACTTTCTATACGATCGCTTTCTGTTTTCACGATGTATTTAGTTAAGTTTTCACTTAAATCGGCAAACGTTGGTGCAAATGCTTCAATTGATTGCTCAATGGTTTGTGCTTTCGTACGATGACGTAAGAACCAACGAGTTGCACGACGAACAGTACGACGTAACTGGTACAACATTTCTGTTTGTACGTTAGACGGTATCTTGTTATCTAAATCACTAATCGATAACCAAGTGTCACGCATTTGGAATATTTCACTTGCGATTGAATAACATAATGCAATCTCAGCTTCGTTTGCACCTGTTTCTTCATTCATACGCACCATAAAGTTTAAGCCCATATCGTTAACAATATTATTTGCTAACTTAGTGGCAATGATCTCTTTGCGTAGTGGGTGATTATTCATAGCATCGTTAAACTTCTCACGTAATGGACGTGGGAATGATTTAACCAATAACTGACGATAGTAAGGGTTTTCGGTAATTTCGTCGGTTACTAATGACTCTTTAAGAACCATTTTCGCATAAGAGACCAACACTGAAAGCTCAGGACGTGTTAAATCTCTGCCTGCGGCAGCACGCTCTGCTAACTCCTCATCCGTCGGAATAAACTCAATCGCACGGTCTAACTTGCCCTCTTTTTCAAGCGCATGAATAAAACGAATTTTTTCTTTAAGCGTTGAGGTCCCTTTCGATTGGGTAATCGATAAAGTGTGTGTTTGACGATAACAGTCTTTAAGCACTAATTCAGATACTTCGTCGGTCATTGAGTAAAGTAACTCATCACGTTGCTTACGTGTTAAATCACCTTCGGCAACTAAACCATTAAGTAAGATTTTAATGTTTACTTCGTTATCTGAACACGCAACACCGCCTACGTTATCGATAAAGTCAGTATTTACACGGCCACCTTTAGCAGCAAATTCAATACGACCTAACTGGGTTGCCCCTAAGTTACCGCCTTCGCCAAAGACTTTAGCGCCAAGGTCTTTACCATTAATGCGCAGTGCATCGTTTGCACGGTCCCCTACATCCGCATCTGTTTCTTTAGAGTGCTTAATGTATGTACCAATACCGCCATTCCACAATAAATCAAACTCCATCATAAGTGAGGCTTTGATCAATTCATTAGGCGTCATGCTGGCTTTTTTAGTGCCCAACATTTTTTTCATTTCTGGGCTTAGCGTAATCGACTTGGCTGCACGAGAGAACACACCACCGCCGCTTGAAATTAACTCTTTGTTGTAATCTTCCCATGATGAACGTGGTAAATTAAATAAACGCTCGCGCTCTGGGTAAGAAGCAGCTGCATCGGGGTTTGGATCCACAAAAATATGTAAGTGGTTAAACGCCACTTGCAAACGAATGTGCTTTGATAACAACATACCATTACCAAATACATCACCGGCCATGTCACCAATGGCAACGGCAGTAAAGTCTGTGGTTTGACAGTTAATATCCATTTCACGGAAATGACGCTTAACAGACTCCCATGCACCACGGGCAGTAATACCCATTTTCTTATGGTCGTAACCTACTGAACCACCTGATGCAAACGCATCACCTAGCCAGAAGTTATATTCGATTGCGATACCGTTCGCAATATCAGAGAAAGTCGCAGTTCCTTTGTCCGCTGCAACCACTAGGTATGCATCGTCTTCATCATGACGAGTAACATCAACAGCAGGTACAACTTCGCCGCGCTCAATATTATCTGTGATATCTAATAAGCCACGAATGAAGATTTTGTAACATTCTTGGCCTTCTTTGATAAACGCTTCGCGCTCACTAGGTAGTTGTTTACATACAAAGCCACCTTTTGAACCAACCGGTACAATTACGGTATTTTTAACCTGCTGCGCTTTTACCAAGCCCAAAACTTCAGTACGGAAGTCTTCACGACGGTCTGACCAACGAAGGCCGCCACGCGCAACTTTACCAAAGCGTAAATGCACACCTTCAACACGCGGCGAGTAAACGAAAATCTCAAACGCAGGCACAGGCAGTGGTACTTCTGGAATTAAACTTGGTTGAATTTTAAGTGAAATATATGACTTAAACTTACCTTCAGCATCTTTTTGGAAGTAGTTTGTACGCAGCGTTGCAACAATCATATCAACGTATAAACGGATAATACGGTCATCATCAAGATTCGCTACGTTTTCTAACTCTGCATAAATTTCTAAGCCTAGTTTTTCAAGTGTTTTAGCACTTGCAGGACTTTTAACTGAGAATTTTTTAGCAAATAAATTAACGATTTTAGCCGCGATGTGTGGGTAATTAGCAAAGGTGCTTTCGATGTACGTTTGCGAGAAAGTAACCCCAATTTGGCGCATGTATTTAGCGTACGCACGTAAAATTGATGCTTCGCGACCGGTTAACCCACCCATTAACACTAAACGGTTAAAACCATCGTTTTCTAAACGATTTGCCCACACACTGGTTAGTGCGGCACGAAAACGTGCGGAAATTTTATCAAAATCGGCCATCCCTTTGCTATCAATCAGCATTGAGAAGTCCATAATCCAATTAATTCCACCATCACTGGTTTTAACTGAGTAAGGTGTTTCACCTACAACACGTAAACCAAAGTTTTCCAGCATTGGCATCACATCTGATAAATGAATTGGCTCATCTTTGTGGAATAAGCTTAAACGAACAATATTGCTGCTCGCCTCTTCTTGTGGACGATAAAACAACATCTCAAGTTTGTTGTCATCGTTTAGCATTTCTAGCTTTTCAATATCAACAACAGCGGCACTTGGTAGTACTTCTTCTTTATATGAACGTGCAAAAGCGTTGCAGTATTTACGGTTTAATTCGTTACCACGTGCTTCACCAGCAGATTCGAGTAAGGCTGATTGGAGTTTATCTTCCCAGGTACGAGCGGCTTCTATTAGATTATTTTCTATGTCTTTCACGTTATATTCAATATTGTTATCGGTCACACGAACGGTGTAATGAGTACGCGCCAGTGTTGACTCTGAGAAATAGGTAGTAAATTCGACTTTAACGTCAGAATTAAATGCATTCGCTAAAATAGCCTGCGTTTCGCGGCGCAGCGCCGTGTTATAACGTTCACGTGGTACATACACCATACAAGATAGGAAGCGACCGTATGCATCTTTGCGAACAAATAAACGACACATATCGCGTTCTTGAATTTGTAACACGCCCATAGCAACTTCAAGTAGCTCATGTTCGCGAGCTTGCACTAATTCGTCACGTGGGTAGGTTTCTAAGATGTTTAATACCGCTTTGTATGCATGTGTACCCTTAGCAAAATCACACATATCCATAATGCGATTAATCTTGCTTTTAAGAACTGGGACATCAGCAGCGCTGTTATTATAAAAGTTAGATGAGAATAAACCTATAAAACGGTCTTCACCAATCACATTACCTTTGTCATCAAAACGCTTAACACCCACATAATCAATATAGGCTGGGCGATGAACTCGAGATAATGAATTGGTTTTCGTTAAAATTAATAAGTTGCTACTACGTGCTTCTTGACGAGCCACTTCAGGTAACTCAGAAAGTAAACGTGTATGCTCAGCATCCGAGTTTTTCATTAACCCTAAGCTGGTATCCATTTTACCTTTTAATTGATAATCACCTTGGACTGGCGAGAGCTCATATTGGCGGTAACCCATTAATGTAAAGTTGTCTTTTACTAGCCAATCTAAGAACTCAACGGTTTCATTTATTTCGTTATCATTTTTATCTTTGTGGCTTTTAGGCAAGCTTTTGCTAACTGCGATTAGTTTTTCGCGAATAGGCTGCCAATCTTCAACCGCAACCGATACATCAACGAGTACAGATTCAAGTTCTTTTTTGAAAGACTCAATAACAGTAGCATCTGTTTGACGGTCAATTTCTATGAAGAATACTGTTTTTGTTGATGTTGATTCTTGCTCTGCTTTTAAGCTTGATAACCCTGATATTTTATCGTTTTTATCACGTTGAATTTTCAGTGGGCTATGTAGAAGTAAGTGAGAGGCAATGTTTTCTCGTGTCATGGCCATACGCACAGAGTCAACTAAAAATGGCATATCTTTAGCAATGATCTCTACAATGGTATGCGATGACTGCCAGCCATCTTTTGCCACTTCAGGGTTGAAAACGCGAATAACTGCGTCATCTGATGTATTTTTTTCTAGCGAATTCCAAAGGCTAAGTGCAGCACCATATAAGTCACTGTCGTTGCGATTTGCCAAATCCTCTTTAGACATATTGCTGTACAAGGCTTTGGCGAATTTCTCAACGAGTAACACATTATCAGCGCGAACTTTTTTCTGGATAAGCTTACAGACGTTATCTAAAATAACCGAGGCTTGGCCTTCATTTCGTGTCATTGTATGTTCCTTAATCTATCACTGCTAGTTTAGCAGAGTATTTGTACAGCCATTTATTAGCGTGGAGTCAGTTAAATTCTAACCCTTTTGAAACTAATAAACAGCCTTTTCGATGAAAACATTTTAAGCATTTCAGCTATTTGGTCATCTATTCACAAAATATAGATATAAATGGCCATTACTGGCCATTTTGGAGCAAATTTATTCACCTTATTTTTTCTGGTCAGTCCAGAGTAAGCTGCCAATTGCAGGTAAAAGTAACACTGCGCCCAACATATTTACTAAAAACATGAAGGTAAGCAGAATTCCCATATCAACTTGGAACTTCAAATCAGAAAAAATCCACGTACTTACACCAATCGCTAATGTAATACCGGTAAATAACACCGCACTACCACGTTCAACTAATGCATTACGATAAGCAATACTCAATGGTACGTTTTGTTTTAACTGCCCCATCATCGATGACAAAATATAAATACCGTAATCAACACCAATACCTACACCCAGAGCAATCACTGGTAACGTTGAAACAGTCAGACCAATCTCAAGCTGTACCATCAGTGCTTGTGCAAGGGTTGATACTATGTACAAGGGTAATACCACCGCAATTGTTGCTTTTACACTCTTAAAACTAAGTAAGCATAAAATAATAACCGCACCGTATACATACAACATCATAGGTATTTGCGCTGCTGAAACAGACTCATTCGTTGCAGCCATAACACCAACTGGCCCTGACGCTAATTTAAAGGCAAGTTTATCTGTGCCCTCTTCATCGGCAAATTGTTTTACTTTTGCAATCACGTTATCAATTGTTTGTGCTTTGTGATCGTCTAAAAATATAATCACCGGCATTACCGAACAATCACCGTTTAATAACCCTGTACTGGTTTCTACACGTGACGTTGATTGCACTAAACTGGCAGAATTGCGCGGCAAACTTTGCCACTTTAAATTGCCCTCGTTGTAACCGGCATTGACCGATTGTGCCACTGAACTCAGGCTCACTGCTGACTGCACGCCCGCTAAGTTTTCAACTTTATATTGAAAACGCGATATACGTTCCATTACATCGTGCTCTGTACAGGCCGCAGGGTGTGCTTCCACAATCACTTTTAAAATGTCAGACGAAATGGTGTATTTGTCCGATATTAAAAAGGTATCTTGGTTATAACGTGCATCTTGGTGCAACGATGGCGCACCCGCGTGTAAATCACCAATACGCATTTTATCTGCTTGCCAATAACCCAATGCAAATAAAACCAAGGTGAAACCTATGATCATTTTTGCTGTTTTAGGGTCAGTTGCTTTAACTAATAAATCGCGCATTGCATCGAGTATATTCGGTTTGTTGGCATCACCCGATTGAATATGGATGCTGTTTTCAAAACGCATATACGATGCCCATACAGGCAATAAAATAAGATTAGTAAATATAATAACAGCCACCCCTAAACTTGCTGTAATAGCCAGTTCACGAATGATGCCGATATCTATAGTTAAAAGTGTTAAAAAGCCAACCGTATCTGATAACAACGCAATCCCACCTGGTACCAGCAAAGCTCTAAAGCTAGATTGACAACATACGGCGGTCGTTTTGCCCTCAGTGACTTTTTTACCAATGGCGTTGATCATCTGCACACCGTGACTTACGCCAATAGCGAAGACTAAAAATGGCACTAAGATAGACATAGGATCAAGACCGAAGCCTAAGCTAGAAAGCAATCCTAACTGCCAAATAACGGCAATAATAGAACACACAATCGGTAAAATAGTGAGTTTCAAGCTGCCACAAAATAGCCATACCATGACGAATGTAAACGCAATCGCGATGGCAAAAAATAAAACAACCCCTTTTGCACCTTCAGCGATATCGCCAGCCATTTTTGCAAAACCGATAATATGAATACTGATATTATCAGTACTTAAAGGTTCACGAATTTCGGTTTCTAATTTTTTTGCAAAAGCGAGAGTGTCTAATTTTTCTTGTGTTTGCGGATCAGTCTCTAACAGTTGGGCGGTGACCATGGCACACGAATAATCGCTTGCTATCATACGACCAACTACTTTTGCCTTTTCAATATTTTCTTTTACAACGCCTAACCCTTGCTTGTCTGCTTTAAAGTTAGCTGGAATGATAGGGCCACCGGCAAAACCGTCTTCAACGACTTCAACAAAACGGGCACTGGGTGAAAAGATAGAATTTACTAAAGGACGATTTACCCCAGGAATAAAATAAAGCTGATCGTGCACTGCTTTTAATTGGGTAAAAAATTCAGGATTGAAAATATCTTCGCTGTCGTCACATACGGAAATTAAAATACTATTTGCACCACCAAACTGTTTCTCATGTTTAGTGTATACCTTCATGTATTCATGATTGAGCGGAATATTTTTATTAAATGACGCATCAAGTTGAATCTGTGTTGCTTTAAAAACCAATAAACAGGTGATCAACACAAAACTTATGAGCACCACTAAGCGGTGTCTAAAAATCGCTTTTTCTAAAAAATCTAAAATTGCTTGCATTAAGGGGTCAACTCCTTCACTTTAATGCCATTTTCTGTCGCCAGAATAAGTCTATCTTTAACAATTACACCATCAAGTATTGCCTTACCATCGGCCAATTGCTCGTATGACAACTCATCATCTTTTAGATGAAAAATAACACCGCTATTAGCCAGTAATAGCCATTGTTTATTGTTGTAGTTGATAATGCTATTAATAGTGGCGGTTTTGTCATTTTCTAAATGCTGCCATTGTCCACTGTCGGTTTTATTTAAGAAAATATTACCGCGTAGCCCTGCGACGATTTGTTGCGATGAATCAGAAGCAAAACCAAAAAACGAGCCAGGGTAAATTTCATCTAAACGTTGCCAAGTTTGGCCATCGTCATCACTTTTTGCCATTAAGCCCATCTCTCCCACTAGCATTAAACCCGAACTAGTCGGTTCAATGCGATTAAAGTGAGGTAATATAGACGAGGTTTCTATTTCGTAACCCTCAGGATCGGTTTGTTTTAAATCGTTTAAGTACGCTCTATCTTCACTAAATAACAGTGAATCTAAAAAGCGTTTTTGCCAATGTTCGCCGCCATCACTGGTTTGATAAAACATACCGTAGGCGCCCACGGCATAACCATGTAAATCGTCTTTAAAATAAATATCTAAACAGGGTTTATCAAGTGAGAGCTTTGCTTGTTGTAACTGCCAGTTCTCACCACCGTCGGTGGTATTTATAATTGTGGCGTCATGTCCACATGCCCAGCCATTAGAATCATTAGTAAATTCAACCGCTGTTAGTAATACTTGTGTAGGCACTGATTGTGCTTGTTGCCAATTGTTACCATCAACACTTTTAATGACCGTACCGTGCTTACCCACAGCAATGAGCCCTGCTGAGGTTTGTGTGATATCGGTAAGGAGTGTTTTATCTGCATTAATCGCGCTAATCGCACTTAAAGGTGCGTCTTGTGCAAAACTCGCACCGCTTAGGATCAGGCTGGCATAGACCAAATACTTCATAAATTAAATTCGCCTTGAACTGAGGATTTGTTTGTCTGTTATAAAGAGGAAAACCTGTGCGTTAATAGACAAACGCGATGTGAAAGAAAAAAGGCACCTAGGAAACTAGGTGCCTGCTTTTATACTATCTGCCAGCGCGACGTAAAGCGCTCGATGTGAACTCATTATCATTAAATGACTGAGAAAAATCATACATCTTTTCTTGGTTATCTAAACCAATGGCTAAGTAGCGACGTGAGTTAAGGTCGTGGTAAACCTCAAGCGTACTCCACTGAGTCGGTACTTCGTAATAGTTAAGGCCATAAGCCATTGCTACACGATACAGTTGGTCGCGATTATCGTAAATATCGGTAACATGTACTTGCCAGCTGTCTTCATCAATGTAGAACACACGTTTTTTATAAATATGGCGCGTGTCATCTTTTAAGTTTGCTTCAACAACCCACACACGGTGTTTTTCATAACGTGTATGCTCTGGGTTGATGTGGCCCGGCTTTAAAATATCATCATAGGTTAGCTTATCACTATGAAGCTTGTAGCTATTGTATGGGATGTAAAGCTCTTGCTTGCCTTTTAGCGTCCAGTTATAACGATTTGGTGAGCCGTTAAACATGTCAAAATCATCGGTAGTACGTAAGCTATCTGCTGCTGTACCCGGAGCATCATACGCTACATTAGGTGCACGACGAACACGACGCTGACCTGAATTATACGTCCACGCTTGACGTGGTGTTAATATTTGATCCATGGTTTCATGTACTAACAATGCCGTACCTGCCAAACGTGCTGGCTCTGTCACTTGCTGTTTAAACTTAAACAAAATATTAGAGTCTTGCAGCTCAGCAGGCGTTGCACTTGGATCAGAATATTTAACTAATAGTTGCTCATCAAAGCCAACATAGTTGTACGACCCCGATGCCGTTGGCGCTGCTTGACCACCAAAGCGCTCAATTGATTGACCACGATAGCGAAGTAAATGGTTCCAAATTGCTTCTAAACCCGTTTTAGGAATTGGAAATGGAATACCAATTGCTGTGTTCTTAATGCCGTTACCGCCTTCAACTAATTCAGCTGTAGTAGCAAATTTCTTTGTCGCATCGTATACAAACTGTGGGTATGATGCTGAACGACGTGTTTTGTAAATAGGCATTTTAAACGTATCTGGGTACGCTTCAAATAATGCTATTTGCCCAGGGCTTAAATTTTCTTTGTACTTATCAATATTGCTTTTATCTATAGTAAACAATACTTCATCAGTTGCGTAAGGGTCTAAGTGGTGCATACCTGGCTCATAACCTGCTGGTGCAGCAGTAATACCACCGTTCCACGCTGGGATTGAACCATCTGCATTCGCTGCTTTTTCTGCCCCAATTGGGCTTAGGTCTTTACCTAGACGCGCAGCTTCTTCTGGACTAATTTTAGCCAGTGCTGTGTGACTTGCAAACAAACTACAAAACGCTGTAGCAATGAGGGCAGGTTTTTTAATCATAATAATGTTACCCCTAGATAGAATATTTTAAGTTAAAAGAAACGTAATCTCGGTCAGAGAAAGTGTTGGTGTCGCCACCACCCCAAAATGAGTTGTAACTCACATCTAAAGACCATGCATTTTGGTAATTAAAGCTCATAGTAGCACCTAGTGACTTACGATCTTCAATGAATAAGAACATTGGATCAGGCGTATTACCATTAACATCATGCGAGAACACAAAACGAGGTGAGAAGTTAATACCATTGTAAATATTAAAGTAATCACCTTTGGCAATTAAGCGATAACCCCAAGACGACGCCGTAGCAAACGATTTTTGCTCAGGGCCATTTGATAACGCCATGTGTAATGCAGAGTAATCTGAACTACCAGGGCCTTGCATAATACCGCTTCGACCAGTACCTGACACATTCAAGCGCATTTCATCGTATTCAGGCATATTGTTGATACGAACACCACCAATTTCACCCACCACAGCCCAACTATCAGCACCTAATGACGGGCCAAATAAATGCGTTGCCGTAAACTGTAATTGTGATGTATTGCGCTCAATATAACCTTTGGCTAATTCACCAGGGCCGACAACACTTGCAGCATCACCTTTACTCATTTGCGAAATACCTGCAAACTCAGGACGTAAACCCGCAATAGCTAATTGTTCAGGCATTGCTGCATAAAGTAATTCTACGTCATCGATTTGTAGCGGTTCGTCTTCACGAAAAGTAAACTCACCTGCAAACGCTGTTTCACCAAGTGAAGTGTTAAAGCTTAAACCGTAAAGTTTAATATCTTCAGGGTACTCGTTAGTTGCTTTAGCAAATGCTTTTAAATCAGATACGTTATCAGAGGTAATTTCTGTGGTGGCAATCATCGCTAAATCTTGTTGTATTGATGCTTGCGTGAAGTTAGATACGCGACCTGAAATAAGTGGACGACGGCTATGGTAATTTACATGGTAAAGTGCCACTTCTGTATCGTTCCACTCGGGTAAGAACATGCCTAAGCGTAAACCATATTGGCCGCCATCATCTGGCTCTGTTTTGCCATCGTAGCCTTTGCCTTTTAGCGCGACCTTGGTCGGGTACGCTAAGTACATATTTGCCAATAGCTCTTGGCCAGCTGAGCTTGATGGGTCAATACCTTGGCTCGCAGCCACTTGGCCATAAGTTGCCATCAGGTTATTCAAGTTATCTGTTAAAAACGCTAAGTCAATATCAGGATTTGAGGTAAAACCAAGCTGTACATTTTGTTGATAACCGTTTTCAGCCGCAAAATCATTGGTAGAAAAATAAGTCCCTGCTGCTGGTAAACGTGTTTCATGCCATTGGTATTGATAAAAGCCCTCTAAGGTGATGTTTTCTGTAAGCCCTAATGAGGCCCACAACATACCAACCGGAATAAACGCTTCTTTTAGTTCAGCACCTGGTGCTTTTAATCGGTCAATATCAACCGGGTTTACGTTAATACCATGAGAGATTAATGTACTTTCCCCCCAGTTAACCACTTGTTGACCAACTCGAATAGAAAGCGGGTTTTTGCCTTCATTTAAATCAAAGTTTGCCCACACATACGCATCAAGTAAACGAATGTCAGCACAGCTTTGCTCTTTAGTATCATCATCATCACACGGATCTACACCCTGACCTGATGTTGGATTAACGTAGGCACGATCGCCGTCCATTAATTCAAAATCATAAAAGTACATAAAACGAGTAAATAAGCCGTAGTTATCTTTACTTATTGATAGATCATGCGTGCCTTTTAATAGCTTTGAAAAAGTTTCGCCGCTATCAAAGTTTAAATCGCCTGCATCACCATTATTTGAGTAAGAGCCCGGTTGAGCCCAGACATCTTGAGATGAATAAATTGTATTGATTGCTGGGTTATAACCTGTCCAATCAAATGATGGGTTATTACTTTTACCAATGAGGTTAAAGTCACGGTCTTCTACGCGAATACTTTGCCCATAAGAAAAAGTAGAGTCGAAAGCGATATCAAAACCGCCTACCTCAAATGTTGCAGCCTGTGTCTGTGCTGCTGATAAACCGATAGCCGCAGCTGTTAAGCCGAGTACTATTTTATTTTTAACAAAAAGCGATCTTCTTATCATTTTGGTTCCCCCCTGTCGCGGGTATTTTTTGTGTGATCAAGTTATTGTTTTTAGTGTAATCGTAACGATAGAAGCGAATTAAACAAATTACAAATGGTCGCCTTCAATCAGTTATAAGTTTTTTATTTGTTTAACGTTTACGTATTGGTAAGACGTCATACCAGATAATTTATACACGTAAATTAACAATAGAACAAATCGAAATTAACAAAAAGGCAATATTTGTGTATATCTATATCACAAAAAACAACAGCTAGGCTACTCGTTCGAGACGGATGAACTTGTTTTCATTACTTAAAATAAGTCTAAACCGACCACGAATACCTAAACTAGACATGAAGGGCCGAAGATAATGCGCAGCAAAACGAATTGTTTTGCCGCTATCAGCTGTTACTTGAATTGAGCTATACCGGCCATGGTAATAATCCATGCACTCGTTATAGCTCAAATTTATATAAAAATAATGTTCTATCATGATTTATTGTAAAGCTTTTTCAACCTTTTCAAATAAATCATCGCTTAAACCTTCTAAATTCGAAAGGCGCTCTAATTGCGCTTTCATTGCACTGGCACGGGTTTCATCATAGCGGCGCCATGACATAAACGGCGTTAACATACGTGATGCATTTTGCGGGTTAATCGCATTAAGCTTAATTAATAAATCGCCAAGTAATGTATAACCTTGACCATCTAAGCGATGAAATTGTGCGGTATTAAAGTGCGAAAAACTCCCCACTAATGCACGAACTCGATTCGGATTTGAAAAATCAAAACATGGATGTGTATACAAGGCCTTAATTTTCTCAATGGCATCATCAGCGCTGTTCATTGCTTGTAAAGCAAACCATTTATCCATTACTAGCACATCATGGCGCCATTGGCTGTCAAAATGCGCAAGTAATTGATTTGATAATGGGTGCGCAGCTTTAACTACACTGCTCAAAGCGCCAAGCACATTAGTCATATTTGTTGATGCTGCTGCCTGCTCAATTAAGCTTGCCGCCTTAGCACTGTCTGTTTTTGCTAAATAGTGCAAGCAAAGTTGTTTTAAAGCGCGAATAGCCACCGCTTTGGCACTCACACTACCATCATCGGTGATTGCCTGATAACAACTTAAAAACTCAGTATGTAGTTGTTTGGCAATTTGTTGTTCGAATAGCTCAATATTGGCAATAATGTCATCAACCGGAATAACGTCAAACTCCGCAGCTAAAGTATCAAAACTAGGCAGTTTTAAGAGTTCAGCAATCAGCGCTAAATCACCCTCTCGTTGCGATATTAGCACCCTAAGTGCATCAATAACGGCATCGCTTAGTGGTGCATTACTAGCTGAAATAACGTTTGCCTTGAGTGCATCAATAAACAATTGTTGTTGTGCATCCCAGCGTGAAAAGTCACTGCGTGCAAAACGCATAATATGTAATAAATCAGCTTCAGTGATCTGTTGATTCAAAATACACGGTGCTGAAAAATCTTCTAGCAATACGGCGGTTGGACTGTGTTCAATATTATCAAAATGAAATGTTTGTTTAGCTTGAGTAACATTTAATACGCTATCAACCTTTTTACCTTGGTATTGCAATGCAATACTTTGGCCTTGCTGATCTAAAAGTTCAATCGCAAAAGGAATATGTAACATCGCATTATTAGGCTGATTCAGGGGCGCAAGTTGCTCTATAGTGAGCGTGAAGATTTGTGCACTTTCATCATACGCTTTGGTAACGTTTAAACGTGGTGTCCCACACTGATTATACCAACGCTTAAATTGTGATAAATCAATTGATGATGCATCACTCATTGCCGCAACAAAATCATCGCAGGTAACCGCTTGGCCATCATGACGCTGAAAATACAGTATCATGCCTTTTTGGAAGTTTTCCTCACCCAACAATGTATGCATCATACGAATAACTTCAGCCCCTTTGTCATACACAGTAACGGTGTAAAAGTTATTCATTTCGATGACTTTTTCTGGGCGTATTGGGTGTGCCATTGGGCCGGCATCTTCGCTAAATTGATGAGTGCGCATCACTTTTACCGCGTCAATTCTATTTAGCGCACGAGAGCCTAAATCACTGCTAAACTCTTGATCTCTAAATACCGTTAAACCTTCTTTTAAAGACAGCTGAAACCAATCACGACAAGTTACACGATTTCCGGTCCAGTTATGAAAGTACTCGTGGCCAACAATAGACTCAATGGTGTGGTAATCTTTATCGGTTGCCGTTTCTTGATTTGCCAGCACACATTTACTGTTGAAAATGTTTAACCCTTTATTTTCCATTGCTCCCATATTGAAGAAATCAACGGCAACAATCATATAAATATCAAGGTCATACTCTAAATTAAAACGTGACTCATCCCAAGCCATCGCTTTTTTAAGCGACGTCATAGCATGCTCTGTTTTAGGTAAGTTTCCTTTATCGACAAATAACGCTAGGGTGACATCCTTACCACTGCGGGTAGTGTATTTATCGTGTAAAACATCAAAGTCCCCTGCCACTAGAGCAAACAAATAACTCGGCTTTTTGAACGGATCTTGCCATTTTACAAAATGGCGTCCATCTTGCGTTTCACCACTGTCCACTTGGTTACCATTAGAGAGCAAATGCGGAAATGCCGTATCGGCAATAATAGTGACATCAAAAGTTGAAAGTACATCAGGACGATCCATGTAGTAGGTTATTTTTCTAAACCCTTGCGCTTCACATTGAGTACAATAAGCGCCTCCCGATAAGTACAATCCCTCAAGTGATGTGTTTGTTTGCGGTGAAGTTTGCGTCACTATGCTTAACTGACATTCATCAGGCAGATTATTAATGATTAATTGCTGATTTATAATTTTATAATCTGTGAGCTCTGCACCGTCAATCGATAAAGAGATCAAAGTTAAGTCAATACCATCTAATACCAGAGGCACATTTGAATCACCCACGCGTTTAAGCGTTAATAAAGCATTTACTTGAGTCGTTAATGGCTGTAAGTCGAAAGTCAGCTCAGTATGCTCGATTGAAAAATCGGGGGCTTTATAGTCTTTTAAATATTCTGCTTGAGGTTTTTGTAGTTCAGTCATGATCACTCCAAAAAAATAGCCCCTTTTAGTGATAAAAGGAGCTACTTAAATTAAGCCGTTTGCTTAGGCTTGATACGCAGTATCTTAATACCTAAGTAAGCATAAATAACGGCTAAGAAAGGATTTATAAGGTTGAAAAATGCATAAAGTGCATAATCAAACGGATTGATTAATAGGACACTTTGCATATACGCACCACAGGTATTCCATGGTATGAGCGGGCTGGTAATTGTGCCACCATCTTCTAGTGTGCGTGACAAATTAACCGGCTTTAACCCGCGCTTTTTATATTCTTCTTTAAACATACGCCCAGGTACAACAATAGCAATATACTGATCTGCTGCGATAATATTGGTACCAATACAGGTAGCAATAGTTGAAGCAATTAATGAACCGGTACTTTTTGCGATTTTAAGAATACTTTTAACAAATATATCAAGTAGACCGGTTTTTTCCATAATCGCACCAAACATAAGTGCCGTCATGATCAACCATGTGGTTGTTAGCATGCCTGACATGCCGCCGCCACTGAGTAACGAGTCCATTTTTGCATCACCGGTACTAATAGTAAAACCGTCAAAAAAAGTGGTCCAAACCAGTTTAAAGTAACCAACAAATTCACCTTGGGTCATATCTATTTGGCTAGCAATTAAATCAGATTGAAATAACAATGCCCATACAGCGCCAATGACAGCGCCTATAGAAATAGCCGGAAACGCTGGCATTTTTCTTATTGCTAAGACTAGTAACACAATTAAAGGCACCAACATTTCTAAACCAATATTAAAGTTTTGCTGAAGAATTGCAGTTATTTGGTCTATTTGACCAGCCTCTCCCGCTGCTGTCGCGTTAAAGCCCATGAAAACAAAGATGATTAATGCAATCACAAAGCTTGGAACAGTTGTCCATAACATATGGTGAATGTGTTCAAATAAATCAGCACCAGCAACAGCCGGTGCTAAATTGGTTGTTTCTGACAATGGGCTAAGCTTGTCGCCAAAGTAAGCGCCTGATATAACTGCACCGGCGGTGACTGTCGGCTCTAAGCCAAGTCCAGAAGCAACGCCAAGTAGTGCGACACCTATAGTCGCTGCTGTGGTCCACGAACTACCAATACTCATTGCTACAATGCCACAAATTAAACAACTCGCGGCGTAAAACCAGCTAGGGTTGATTATTTGCAAGCCGTAATAAATTAAGGTCGGAACCGTTCCTGATAATAACCAAGTTCCGATAAGTGCCCCCACCATGAGTAGAATTAAAATAGCGCTAAGAGATAAGGTAATTCCCTCAATCATTGCATCTTCTAATTTTTTCCATGTGTAGCCATTTTTTAAACCAATTAGTGCTGCAGCGAAAGTTGCAAACAACAAGGCAATTTGATTGGGACCTGACGATGAGTCATCACCAAATAAGTACACAGCGGCACCTAATAAACAAATTAATACAGCAATTGGAATGAGTGCATCAAAAAACGAGGCACTTTTTAGTGGTTTTTCTTCAATGGGCTTCAAAATATAGACTCCTACACACATTCGATGCATGTTGATTATTTTTATTAGCACGTACGCGCATTTATTGAGCACTATTGATCTAGCTCAACTTTTGGTAATCCGCGATTATAACAATTTAGCAAATTATCGATAGTAAAAAAGGCGCCTAGGCGCCTTTTTTTACAAAGTGAAGCTGAATTTAGCGCTTAGCTACGCGACCATATTTGATATAATCTTGCGTAATAAGAGCAGCTTCTTCAAGAAATGGGTCAAGCTCTTCAATTACCTCAGGCACATCATCCAAGTTTTCTACAGGTTGTTTGCCTAAACGCTTTAAACGCTCGTTAGTGCGTGCTAGTGCTCGCGCTTCATTTTCTTCTTTTTCTTTAATGCGCTTTTTCTCGACTAAAGAAATTGTTTTACGATCTTTTTCTTCGTTGTAACGAGCGATATCCTCAAACACATAATTAAATTCAGGTTCAGTTTTAATTCGCTCATTGTGCTGTTTTTCAAGCACATTTATAACAGGATTTAAACGCCCTATTTGCTTATACTTCGCTTGTACTATGCTATCCCATGGTAGTGCATTATCTTGCTTACTTTCCCCCCACTCAGCAGGGTCAATAGCCGATGGGAACGTAATATCTGGGATCACCCCTTTATGCTGTGTACTACCACCATTAATGCGGTAAAACTTTGCAATTGTATATTGCACACTACCTAGCGGGTTATCGTATAAATCATAAGCACGTGCGAGGCCTTTATGCTGCTGCACAGTGCCTTTACCAAAGGTTTGTTCACCAATAATAACTGCGCGGCCATAGTCTTGCATTGCCGCTGCAAATATTTCAGATGCAGACGCGCTGTATCTATCAACAAGCACTGTCAGTGGGCCATCGTAATAAGTAATGCCATCACGATCTTTTTGCTCTTCAATGCGATTATTTAATGTATGAATTTGTACCACTGGGCCTTGATCAAAAAACAAGCCTGACAGCTGCGTCGCTTCATATAGCGAACCACCGCCATTTTGACGTAGGTCTATAATAATACCGTCAACTTTTTGCTCTTTTAATTTAGCAAGTTCTACTTTTACATCTTTAGAAAGGTTGTTGTAAAAGCCAGGGATTTCGATTACCCCTATTTTACTAGTCAGATCTGAATAGCTGGCTTCAAATACTTCTGATTTTGCTGCTCGGTCTTCCAGACGAATTTTATCACGGGTTATCTCAACTACCTTTGGCGTACCGTGAGCATCTGCACCCTTTAAATATTGTAAACGTACTTTCGTGCCTTTAGGACCTTTTATAAGATCAACCACGTCATCTAAACGCCAACCAATAACATCAACAAACTCTTCGCCCTCTTGAGCCACACCAATAATGCGATCATCGGCTTTAATTTGCTCAGATTTGTCTGCAGGGCCTCCTGGAACTAGACTACGAATAACCGTGTAGTCTTCATCAGGCGTTAATACTGCGCCAATCCCCTCAAGCTCTAAGTCCATGTCCATTTTAAATTGTTCAGCACGACGAGGTGACAAGTATGAAGTATGCGCTTCAATACTGCGTGCTAGCGAGTTCATTACAATTTGAAATGCGTCTTCAGATTTTGACTGAACAAGGCGTTTTTCTGCGTTTTTATAGCGCTTAGTCAACACCTCTTTAATGCCTGGCCAATCTTTGCCAGTCATTTTTAAACGCAGTGCATCATATTTTACCCGTTCGCGCCAAATTTCATCAAGCTCAGCTTGGGTAGTTGCCCACGGTGCATCTTCGCGGTCATAAAAATATTCATCTTCTTCGTCAAACGTCATTTCGTTTTCAAGTAGCGACAGTGAAAATTCATAACGTTCAAAACGGCGTTTAAGGCTTAAGTTGAAAATATCAAACGTAAACCCTAACTGGCCGCTAAGCAGCGCGTTATCAAAACGGTTACGATATTGCTCAAATGAGTCTACATCGCTTTTTAAAAACACGCTTTTATTAAAATCAAGGGACTCGATGTAACGATCAAATACTTTACTCGAAAGCTCATCGTTAAATCGAACGGGTGTGTAATGTGAACGAGTAAATAGATTAGCCACTCGTTTGCTGGCTGTACCGTGCTGACTTTCTTGTTTTAACAAGGGTAAGTCTTCTAATGTTACCGGCTCTACTGCAGCAAATAACGAACCTGAAAACAGCGCAGCAACTAACGGAATGAGCGTAAACTTTTTACTCATACACAACTCCTTAATTTTTTTCGCAACTTAAATAATGTATAAGCTGTCGGCTTTGGTTTTTACTTGCATACCTGTCACTAGTTCAACGTGAACATCGTCTTTGTTTACTTCAGTGATTACTGCATTAACAAGTGCTTGGCCAAGTTTAACTTTAACCTTGTTATTAACCTTGACCTCGCCTGCAGGTAAAGGTTCAACTTTTCCTGAACGCTTAGGCGCAGCGGCTTTGGCAGGTTTTGCTGTAGCTGATGGATTTTTAGCTGAATGCGCTGGCTTCTTCTTAAAAGATTTTGCATCTGAGTCTTGACGTGGGCGTTGCTGCTTTTTGCGCTTTGCCATTTTAGCACGGCTTTCTTCCAACGCTTTTTGTGCGTGGTCAATATGCTCTTGCTCAACTTTTTCGCCTTGATTTCCGTCAAGATCGATTCTAAATTCAGATTTAGTAACCGCTTCAAGGTAGCGCCAGTTAGATGTGTATTTTCTAAGTGCTTGACGAACTTGTGTTTTACTAACTTTTTCAGAGCCTTCAATACGCTCAGCGATATCTTTAAAAATACCTACTTTAAGCGGCTGAATGCCCTCTTTTTGTTTAAAACATTGTGGAAATTCTTGATATAAGAACTCCAATACTTCATTAATATCTTTTAGCTTGTTTGTGGTTTCCATTTTAGAACCTATTTAATCACATCTTTTCATCAAGGGCAGAATCAACATAGTGGATACACCAATCGGCTAACTCTTCAAAGTCAGCTTCAATCACAGCCATATCACCACGTAAATGTTCCCAAATACCATTTATAATTTCATCAATTGAATCACAGTCTAAATCATCAGGTAGACGATCCCATGCCATGTGAATCAAATCATTGAGCGTTTCCGCTACATGTTCTTCATCCCCTTCCCAATCACCAACATCTTGAACGGCAAAAAGGTAGTCTTGAACATTTAGCAAGTCTTTCATTACAGGCTAGCCTCTAAGCATTTTACAAGTGCCTCAAGCCCTGCTTGGTCATCAGTATCAAATCGACCAATACTTGGGCTATCTATGTCTAGTACCGCAAATACACGGCCGTTTTTCATGATAGGTACAACTATCTCAGAATTTGATGCTGCATCACAGGCTATATGACCGTCAAAAGCATGCACATCTGAAATTAATTGGGTTTGCTCGGTCGCCGCAGCAGTGCCACATACCCCTTTTCCTACTGGAATACGAATACAAGCTGGATTGCCTTGAAATGGACCAAGTACCAATTCTGATGGTGAATCCATAAAATAAAAGCCCGCCCAATTCACATCTTCTAAAGAGGTAAATAACAGCGCGCTTATATTTGCCATATTGGCAATTATGTTTGATTCACCGCCTATCAGCGATTCAGTTTGCTTAACTAATGACTGGTAAAAATCGTGCTTTTGCATACCAAACTACTTCTTATTAAACATACAGTAGCTAAAGGTACTCTTTGTCACTAAAAATTGAAACCTTTTGCGGGTAAAAAAAAGGAAATTACATGGTTTTACGACACACTTGATTAAATATTCCGCAATTAACTTTGTACCGATTTACGCAGGCCGAATAAAAACAGTCCAGCGGCAAACCCTGACATCACACTATTTATTAAAAAGATCTCGCCTGTAGTGGCGCTCAAAAGATAACTAAAAATAGCGCCACCCAGCAAGCCCAGTGTTAATACTCCAGAATAATTTACCTTAGAATACTTAAACATAAGTAAATAACCCGGCACTACAAACGCGGCCATAGTTAAACCCACTATGTGCGCGTTAGCAATAGCGGTCATTAATAGTCCTAAAAAAATAGAAACAGCGTCACCGCGCATAGTCAATGAGTAGTAAATCCCCAACATACTACCAATAATAACGGGAGATAATAATGAAAGTGCGACACTTTTTGCGAGTTGATGTTTCATTGTAAGATCCTTAACAAAAACATAAATCTTTAATTTCTAAGCATGCACTAAGAGCCAAAGCTTATAAATAGAGACTATGGTCGTATTTTTTAACTGAATATGCTTGGTTTTGAAAAAGATATAGCGAATATGAGGCACAAAAAAGCCCGCAAATAGCGGGCTTATCTGATAATGGTGGAGAGATAGGGATTTGAACCCTAGAGGGGCTATAAACCCCTGCCGGTTTTCAAGACCGGTGCATTCGACCACTCTGCCATCTCTCCGAAAGTGCATAAACTACAAGTAAGAGTGTACTCATAATTATTTTTAATAAGGTGGTGGAGAGATAGGGATTTGAACCCTAGAGGGGCTATAAACCCCTGCCGGTTTTCAAGACCGGTGCATTCGACCACTCTGCCATCTCTCCGCACGGCCTGAATAATAGGGAAACCCTTGGGCTTTGTGAAGCTTTTTTTTCATTTTTTTGTTCAAGTGATTAAAAAACAACTAATTTGTTTAAACATAAAGCAATGAGAGCAAATCCTAACCGGCAAATGAACTTTTATTTAAATTTAGTTGTCTATTGATCTACAAAGGTTTGCCCAAACATATAAGAGTTGGTAATCTAATTTTAGTTAAATTACAGGAACTACTTAGTTTCACTTACAGGAGCTCTACAATGGCGTTTAATCAATCGTACAATACTGCAAAGCCGGTAATGTCGACCATTGAAACAAACAAAGTGCTTAAAAACACTTATTTTCTACTTGCAATGACACTTGCATTTAGTGCCGTCACCGCCGGCATTTCAATGGCACTGCAATTACCTTATTTCATGGGACTAGTGTTCACTCTGGTTTCGTTTGGCCTTCTTTTTGTTGTAAACAAAAAAGCCGACACAGCATCTGGTGTATTTTGGGTGTTTGCGTTTACAGGATTAATGGGAGCTGGTTTAGGCCCACTCCTTAATCACTATGCACAATTACCTAATGGCCCTATGCTAATTATGCAAGCGCTAGGTTCTACGGCGTTAATCTTCTTTGGTTTATCTGCTTATGCACTTAACACTAAAAAAGATTTCTCGTTCATGGGTGGTTTTTTAACTGTGGGCTTAATTGTGGTTATCGTGGCAAGTATTGTAAATATTTTCCTAGGTAGCTCTTTAATGTTTATGGTACTAAACGCAGCCGTGGTACTAATCATGTCTGGCCTAATTTTGTTCGATACGAGCAGAATCATTAATGGCGGCGAAACGAATTATATCCGCGCAACGGTTTCTTTATACCTGAGCGTTTATAACTTATTTACGTCTTTACTTGCGTTACTTGGCGCAAATAATGACTAATTAAATAGTTCTGTTAAAATAGCCCCTTTATTGGGGCTTTTTTATTGGAATAGTTTTGGCACGCTTTGTACTTTCTTTACATACTCCACCATCGGATCACGATACCACACAGCGTATTGTTAAATTTGCTCACGCTTGTTTAGCACAAGGGCATAGTATTGATGCAATATTTTTATACCAAGATGGTATCTATCATGCTTCTACTCATTTTGAGCTTGCCTCTGATGAGCTCAATTTATCCTCGCTTTGGCAACAGCTAGCCGACAAAAATATTAATTTAATGCTGTGCGTTACGGCAGCTGAAAAGCGTGGCTTAGATATGCAAAATACTGGTGTATTCGCTGTAGCTGGCCTCGCTGAATTTGCTATGTTAGCCAGTGAAGCAGATAAATGGATACAATTTAAATGATTAATGTACTCGTTATTAGTCAATCAAGCCCATTTGATGACATGCATATTCGCGATGCACTCGATATGACGCTTATTTTTGCCGCAGTTGATCAAAATATAAGTTGGTTGTTTAGCGGTCCTGCGGTGCTAGCTCTTAAAAAAAATCAAAGCCCGAATAGTTTGGGGCTTAAAGATTTTTTTAAAAATATTAAAACCCTAGAAATATATGATGTTGATAATATCTACGTGTGTGAGAAGTCACTCATTGACTACGGTTTAAGTAAAAATGAGCTACTTATTGAAGTAAAAACCGTTAACTTTAATGCCCAAAAACAGTTAATTCAAAATCAGCAGCACGTGGTAACGCTATGAGCACTTTACATATATTTTCAAAACCACTGAATTACTACAGTGCAAACAGTCTCGATAATCTGATTATGCTAACAGACTCGGTTTTATTAGTGGGTGATGCCTGTTTTGCTAAAGGGCAATACAGACAATTTGCCGATTCGCTTTATATTTTAAAGGACGATGCAGCGGCGCGTGGTATCTCTTTAAATTTGAATGATAAAGCGATTAGCTATGATGAGTTCGTTACCCTAAGTTTATCATCTAAACAATCAATTACTTGGTGATTTATGCTGGAATTTAATAATCAAACAATAGACACAGATAAGCAAGGTTACCTGCTAGATCATACTGATTGGTCAAAAGAGTTAGCCGATGTTATTGCACAACATGAAAGCATTATATTAACCGAGCAGCATTGGGAAGTTGTTAACTTTGTGCGCGCATTTTATCTAGAATACAACACCAGTCCAGCCATTAGAATGTTAGTCAAAGCGATGGCTAAAGCGCTCGGTGAGGATAAAGGTAATAGCATGTACCTGTATAAGCTTTTTCCGAAGGGACCGGCCAAACAAGCCACTAAAATTGCGGGCTTACCTAAACCTGCACGGTGTATTTAATGAAACAAAAAGCTAAAAACACGTCATCATCAACAAGTAAACGCAATACAGGTCGTACATATTCGCGCAGTGCTGTAAAAAAGAGCCCGATAAAAAGAGCAATTAAGCCACAGATAGCCCAAAGCGATAAAAAAGTTATTTTATTTAACAAACCTTATGATGTCCTTTGCCAATTTACAGACGAGCAAAATAGACAAACACTGGCTAATTTTATTCCTATTAAAGATGTTTATGCTGCGGGTCGCTTAGACAGAGACAGTGAAGGCTTGTTATTATTGACCAATTGCGGGAAATTACAAAATACCTTAACCGCTCCTGGTAAAAAAACCAACAAAACGTACTGGGTACAAGTTGAGGGGGTGCCTACAGAAGCATCTATTGATGCGCTCAGTCAAGGGGTCGAACTCAAAGATGGATTAACCTTACCTGCACAGGTAAAGTTAATCGATGAACCAGCGCTTTGGCCACGCACTCCCCCAGTGAGAGCACGTAAATCAATTCCAACATCTTGGTTGAGTATCACTATAAACGAGGGGAAGAACCGTCAAGTTCGACGAATGACCGCACACATTGGCCACCCAACGTTACGGTTAATTCGCTATAGTATTGGTAAATACACACTCGATGGAATTGAAACAGGTCAATATAAAATCAGTGGATCAACAACCAACAGTTAATACTTTACGTTAGCCTTTGCTTATCTGGTATTAAAAGCAAAGGTTAAACATGCTGTGCTATTCATGCCTTCCTAAGGCAATACAATTTCTGCCCTGCCTTTTTGCATAATACAGCGCACTATCCGTTGCTTTAAAGAAATCGACATGGTTAGTTTTTTCGCCATGTTTTACCGTATGAACTCCCATACTCACAGAGAGAAAGCCAGTAAAACTATCTTCATGAGCTATCGCTAAATCTTCAATAGATTTTTGTATTTGTTCTGCAATAAAGAGTGCACCTTGATTATCTGTTTGAGGGAGTAAAACAACAAACTCTTCTCCGCCATAGCGCGCTACAAAGTCCTCAGGACGACTGACTGTTTCTGCCAGCTTTTGCGCTACGCTATGTAAACACTTATCCCCGGCAATATGACCATACCTATCATTAAATTTTTTGAAATTATCTATATCAATAAGGATCATAGAAAGTTGAGTATTTACCTTTATCAGTTTTTTAAATTCAGCATGTAATTTTTCGTCAAAACGGCGTCTGTTGGCAATTTTAGTCAATGAGTCTAAAAAGGCCATATCGCTGAGTATCTCTTGGGTTTTCAAACGCTCCGTCGCATCGTTAAATACAGCAATAAATTCACTTTCTACACTAATACCTGACACTTGCATTATCACTTTCGAACCATCTTTACATACAATTTGATAGTCATTAGCAGGAATATCGTCATTATTTTTATTTGCCTGCGCTAAAGACTCACCCCACATCGTTTGAGCCGACTCTCTATAACTAGGCTCAGGATACGCGACCTTCCACCACTGTTTTAAATTAGGGATATCATCAATTGTATAGCCAAATACATCTACAAACCGTTGATTAAGCTTTAAAATATCGCCGGTTACCATACAAACATTACACACGGGCAAGGGCAAAATAGTAAATAATTTTGCATAATGGCTCAGCTCATGTTTTCGTATTGGATGTTCAGTTGCACTACTAACAAAACGCTGCTGCTCAACGTGTTTCATTTCAAGAGAAGCATTCATAGTGGCAACAAAATGCCATTCTAGCCACCACTTTTCTAACTGCTTTAAAATGACTTGTTGAAAGGGATTAATAAAGTCTAAAGAATGTTCAATGAGTCTAAATAGCGCTGAAATAGGGTTGGGTTCTTCAAAGCGGTACGGACGAGGAACCCTAATGGTTTGATAAAACAGTTTGTAAGCTGATTCTTTAACGTTATGTGGTAATTGTTCTGCTACTAAGCAATCATCGCGATGTACCTTTGTTGATAACTCAACAATGTAAGATTTTACCTTTTGTGCTTGAGAAGCATAATTCATATATTCATTCCATTGACTATATTATAAATACTTATTTGAGTGTTTATTCAATATAAACTCATCTAAAGGGTATTGCATAATCATTTGGTTGTAAAGGTTTGTTAATGAACAATAATAAATATATTCTTTGATATTCTATAAACAGTACTAACAGCCTAAATAAACAACATTTACTCATCATTTATAACTTAAATGAGTGTTTATAATTTAATGGCCTGACACCTAGGACCTGTTGTTCTTTGCAAATTAAAATGTGTTCAAACAAAGAGGCTATAATATCACCGCAAAATGTGTAATCTAATCGGCTAAGTAAAAATCGACTAACAAAGAGTAAATCATCCCTAACCAACATAAAAAAAAGCAACAAAATCTATTCAATAGCCCTTCCTCTCTTTAAGCACTTACAAAATACATGCTATAATCGCGGCCTTTCCAAGTTAACAGTAATCTGTATAAGCGAAATTATTCATGAGCGAAAATAGTCACATTAAAGTCATCGTTGGTATGTCCGGCGGTGTTGATTCTTCTGTATCTGCATATTTATTAAAACAACAAGGCTACCAAGTAGAAGGCTTGTTTATGAAGAACTGGGAAGAAGATGACAATGATGAATATTGCGCTGCCGCTGAAGATTTAAAAGATGCCCAAGCTGTCTGTGACAAATTAGGTATTGAACTTCATACCGTTAACTTTGCAGCGGAATACTGGGACAACGTATTCGAATACTTTTTAGCAGAATACAAAGCCGGTCGCACACCTAACCCAGACATCATGTGTAACAAAGAAATTAAATTTAAAGCCTTTTTAGAATTTGCGGCTCAAGCACTTGGTGCTGACTTTATAGCAACGGGCCACTACGTACGTCGTGAGCTCAGAGATGATAAATATGTTATGTGCCGTGGCCTAGATGATAATAAAGATCAAAGCTACTTTTTGTACACATTGAGCCATGAACATATCGCGCAAACGCTGTTCCCTGTTGGAGATATTGCCAAGCCAAAAGTACGCCGTATTGCTGAAGAGCAAGATTTAATTACCCACGATAAAAAAGACAGTACTGGTATTTGTTTTATCGGTGAGCGTAAATTTAAAGATTTCTTACAAAAATTCTTACCTGCTCAACCTGGTGTTATTGAAGACACAGATGGTAACAACGTTGGTGGGCATGAAGGGTTGATGTACCACACCTTAGGTCAGCGCAAAGGCTTGTTAATTGGTGGTATGAAAGAAGGCTCAGGCGAACCTTGGTATGTTGTAGACAAAGATGTTGAACGCAATGTATTGATTGTGGGCCAAGGTAAAAATCACCCTCGCCTTTACAGTAATGGCCTAAATGCCAACCAATTACACTGGGTAGATCGTGTTGGTCCTCAAGGTACTACTCGTTGCACCGTAAAAACACGCTACCGTCAAGAAGACCTAAGCTGTACCTTATTAGTCGGTGAAGATGGTATGGCACGCGTATTATTTGATGAGCCACAAAAAGCGGTAACCCCAGGACAATCTGCCGTATTTTACGCTAATGAAGTGTGTTTAGGTGGTGGTATTATTGACTCGGTGATCAAATAATGAATCAACATCAAGTCATGGCGCTTGCAGCCATGTGTCAAGTGGCTAAGCAAGTTCAGAAGGTTGCCCAATATGGTCGCGCTGATGAACAAGATTTATCGATTTTATTATCAAGTATTGTGCAAACCTCGCCAGCTTCCCCAGAAGATGTTTATCAAGGTGAACATAACTTACGTGATGGCTATAAAACATTGATGGCACAACTGAGTGCCGGTGCTCAAAAAGATGTAGAAATAGTCAAATATGTAGGTGGTTTAATGCAGTTAGAGCGTGCGCTTAGTGCTAACAGTAAAAGCCTCAATGAATTAGGTAAACGTATTGATGATATTCATCGTCGTTTAGATCATTTTGCTATTACCGATGACAGTGTTGTTGCCGGTTTAGCAGATATATACTCGTCGGTGCTAAGCCCCCTTGGGCACCGAATTCAGGTTTATGGTAAACCCGAGTTATTAAAACAGCAGCTCACGCAAAATAAAATCCGCGCATTACTTTTAGCCGGAATTCGCAGTGCAGTATTATGGCGACAAATGGGCGGCAAACGTCGTCATTTCTTTTTTGCGAAAAGAAAAATTCTCGCCATAGCTAAAACAAAAATTTAATTATCGTTCAAACTAAAATTTAGGAGTTATTATGGAGCTTTCAGCGTTAACGGCTATCTCTCCGGTTGATGGTCGCTACGGCAGCAAAACCACTGAACTACGCAGTATTTTTAGCGAATTTGGATTAATCAAATACCGCGTAACCGTTGAAGTGCGTTGGTTGCAAGCGTTAGCTGCAGCAAGCGAGATTAAAGAAGTCCCCGCTTTTAGCGACGAAGCAAATGCGCTGTTGAATGCAATTGTAGATAACTTCTGTGAAGCTGATGCTCAGCGAGTTAAGGACATCGAACGCACAACAAACCATGATGTTAAAGCCGTAGAGTATTTACTAAAAGAAAAAGTAGCTGATAATGCTGAGCTACACGCAATTAACGAATTTATTCACTTTGCCTGTACTTCTGAAGATATTAATAACCTATCTCATGGTTTAATGTTAAGTGAAGCGCGTAACCACGTCGTTTTACCTTATTGTGATGAGTTATTAAGCGCCATTAAAGAAAAAGCAATTGAGTACAAAGCCATTCCAATGATGACTCGTACACATGGACAGCCTGCAACGCCTTCAACCATGGGTAAAGAGTTTGCAAACGTATACATGCGTTTAAAGCGTCAACGTGATCAAATTGCCCAAGTAGAAATGCTAGGCAAAGTAAATGGTGCTGTAGGTAACTACAATGCTCACCTAAGTGCTTACCCTGATTACGACTGGCATACTCACGCAGATAAATTTGTAGCTAGCCTAGGTTTAACACTTAACCCGTTTACCACACAAATTGAACCGCATGACTACATTGCAGAACTATTTGATGCTATTGCGCGTTTTAATACTATATTGCTCGATTTTGACCGCGATATGTGGGGATACATTGCGCTTAATCACTTCAAGCAAAAAACCATTGCCGGTGAAATTGGCTCATCAACTATGCCACACAAAGTGAACCCGATTGATTTTGAAAACTCAGAAGGTAATTTAGGCTTAGCCAATGCTATCTTAGGTCATTTAGCACAAAAACTACCTGTGTCTCGCTGGCAACGTGATTTAACTGACTCAACCGTATTACGTAACTTAGGTGTAGGTATGGGTTATGCGGTAATTGCATACCAATCTACACTTAAAGGTGTAAGCAAGCTAGAAGTTAACGAACAACGTTTAGCCGATGAGCTTGACCAAAACTGGGAGCTACTAGCAGAGCCAATCCAAACAGTAATGCGTAAATACGGCATCGAAAAGCCATATGAAAAGCTAAAAGATTTAACGCGTGGTAAACGTGTAAATCAAGAAATTATGGCTGATTTCATTGATGGTTTAGATTTACCAGACGCTGCAAAAGCAGAAATGAAAAAGCTAACCCCAGCCAACTACATTGGTCGTGCTGTTGAGTTTATTGATGATTTAGTTTAATTACTCAAATCTACTAATAAAAAGCGAAAGGTACCTGCCTTTCGCTTTTTTCATTTAGGTCTTAACGTTATAGGCATTCTATGTATCAATTAAAAATAAATGAATTATCTGAGCAAGCGTTTTTAAATCAATATTGGCAAAAAAAGCCACTGTTAATCAAAGGAGGTTTTAGTGACTTTAAAGACCCTCTTGATGCCAATGAACTGGCAGGCCTCGCCATGGAAGACAGCATAGAGTCGCGTATTATAACCAACCATAACCAGCAATGGCAGTCCCATCAAGGGCCGTTTGAAGATTTTGAAATACTCACCGATGAGCACGCTACTTTATTAGTGCAAGCAGTCGATCATTGGCACCCAGAAGCCGCACAATTGCTTGAACCATTTCGTTTTATTCCTAACTGGCGTATAGATGATTTAATGATCAGCTACTCAACCCCTGGCGGTGGTGTTGGACCGCACTTGGATCAATATGATGTATTTATTATTCAAGGAGAAGGCAAACGCCATTGGCGAGTAGGCTTACCTGATGCCTCATTAAAGCAATTTGCTCAAAATAAAAGCTTGTTACAAGTTGAAGCCTTCACCGCAGTAATTGATTGTGTTTTAGAGCCTGGTGATATCTTGTACATACCACCAGGTTGTCCGCATGAAGGCTATGCCATTGAAAATGCTTTAAACTACTCGGTCGGATTTAGAGCACCTAATCAACAAGATTTACTGTCTAGCTTTGCAGATCATATTATTGACACAGAAAGCGGTCAAAAACGTTACACGGATCATACCCTCGCGCTACGTGATTCAAAAGGTGAGCTTACGCAAAGCGAAGTTGATAAAGTAAAAACGTTAATGCAGGCTTTAATAGAAAACGACAGCTTATTTAAAAATTGGTTGGGAAACACATTAAGTCAACCTAAGCATGATATGGATTTAGCGCCTGAAGAAAACCCGTTTAGTACAGCTGAAATTATGCAACAACTTGACAGTGATTTGACATTTGAGCGTCTTGGTGGCACGCGTGCAATTTACCAATGCATAGGTGATGAGCTGCTTTTAAGTGTTAATGGCGAAAACTACCCTTTACCGCTATCTGATTTAGAGGCTGTAAAACAGCTAACTGATTTTATTGAATTTGATAGCAGCTTGCTGAATTCAACCACACCTAGCCTAGATTTTATCGAAACCTTTACTACACTGGTTAATGAGGGTATTTGGTTTAGCTAGGAGGAGGCTATGGTTTATACTGTTGACAAAGTTGATTGGCAAAGTGAAAAAGATCAACTTCAACAAATAAGAGAGCGTGTTTTTGTTTACGAATTACATATTCCAAAGAATATTGAATTTGATAGCTTAGATGCGCTCGCTCAACATATTCTGGTTACCGATAATATGCACTCACCTGTTGCTACAGGTCGATTATGTAATGATGGTTTAATAGGAAGAATTGCCGTACTACCCCAGCACCGCAATCGCAACGTTTATAAATCTCTACTTAATTTCATTGTAAAGCTTGCCGCAGAGCAAGGTATTGAGGCTGTCAGTATTAACTGTATTTTAAATGAAGTAGAACGATTCAAAAATAACGGCTTTACTGTGCAAGGGCACGTTTTTATGGAAGCTGGCATTCCTAGACAGAGAATGGAATGCCCCATTACATGCTTTGAAACACGGCCATTTACTTTAGTGCATTAACCAAAAAACGAGCCAAATGGCTCGTTTTTTACTTTATTCTTGTCGGTAATCTTTGAAGAACCGCTGCATTTTCATCATCGCACTGCTTAAATCATCTTTATTAGGTAAAAACACCAATCTAAAATGATCGGGATCTGGCCAGTTAAAAGCGCGCCCATGTACTAATAATATTTTTTCTGCCTTTAACAAGTCAAACATCATTTGTTCATCATTTTTAATATTAAACAATTTTGTATCAACTTTGGGAAATGCATACAGCGCCCCTTTTGGCTTTTTACAGCTTATCCCCTCAATTGCATTTAATCCACGCCAAGCAATATCTCGTTGCTCGTATAAACGGCCTCCGGGGTCAATTAGGCTATCAATGGATTGTACCCCACCCAATGCTTGCTGAATGGCATATTGAGCAGGGACGTTTGCACATAAACGCATTGAGGCAAGAATATCGAGGCCTTTAATTAAATCTGTCATTAAGGCAGTGCGCCCGCTTAGCACCATCCAACCCATTCTAAGACCAGCGGCGCGATATGTCTTAGCTAAACCGTTAAACGTAATAATGGGAATATCGTCGCACAATGCACCAATAGAAGTATGGGTAACGCCGTCGTACAGAATTTTCTCGTATATTTCGTCACTTAACAGTAAAAGCTTGTGCTCTCGGGCAATGTTGATCAATTCTTCAAGCAAGGCATCACTGTACACAGCCCCTGTTGGATTATTAGGGTTTATTAACACCAATGCTTTAGTTTTTGAGGTGATTTTGCTTTTAATATCATCAATATCAGGAAACCAATCTTGCTCTTCATCACATAAATAGTGAACAGGGTTACCGCCTGCTAACTTTACCGACGCAGTCCAAAGCGGATAATCGGGTGCAGGAATTAATACTTCATCGTCATTATTTAACAACGCTTGAGTGACCATTTGAATCAGTTCACTCACACCGTTACCAATGTAAATATTATCAACGTCTAAGTTGTGTAAACCACGCTGTTGGTAATGCTGATAAATAGCAACACGCGCAGAGTAAAGCCCTTTAGAATCACAATAGCCTTGAGCAGAATATAAATTACGAATAATGTCGCGGTGCATATCTTCTGGCATATCAAAACCAAACGCCGCAGGGTTACCAATATTAAGCTTAAGTACTTTTTGGCCCTCATCTTCCATTTTTTTAGCTTGCACTAAAACGGGGCCACGGATGTCATAACAGACGCCGTCTAATTTATGACTCTTTTTTATTTCTGACATTGTTACCTCTAAAGAGCAAGTTAGCCTTAAGACTAACTCAGTAAAGCCGTGAATTACTAGGGGAAATTAAGCGCTTAAAACTGAAAAAAATTCACGTTAACACTTTATTCTGTTCTTCATAAAACGGGTTTATCGCTGAGCGTGCCACTCAATTAATTTTGCTTGCGAGCCAGTAACTTGCGCCATTAAATTATTTGCTGCATCAACAGCCTGCTCGTCATTCCCATTATTTAAATTATATTCAATTAAACGTGCTACCTCGGCTAAACTTGCCGCTCCAAATTGAGCCGCATTTGACTTAAGGCTATGAGAATGGCGAATTGCAGCCTCTTTATCTTGGCCAAGCGCTGCAATAGTTTCGTTCCCTAAGCGCTCAAATTCCGCACAACAAAATTCCAGCGTATCTGGAAATTGTTCACCTAATAGCGATTCCATACTTTCTAAAGCGGATTCGTCGATACTGATTTCTGTCATATTGATGCCCTATAATGCGTTCCTGCAATTTATATTTCATCTCTTACTCTATATCTAAGCACAAAAAAAACCAACTTTATTAATGCAAAAATGTATAATTAAGTTAAATGTATTAATCGAATGGTTAGCTTATGGCACGTGCCCTTTGTGAACGCTGTAATTTTTCGCTAAGCACCTGTATTTGCAATGCAATCACCTGTGTTGATAATCAAACTCAGGTTGTTGTGTTACAGCACCCCAGTGAAGCAAAAATTAGTAAAAATACGGCACAGTTATTGGCATTAAGTTTAACGCGATGCAAAATAATTATAGGCGAGAATAATCGAGATTTTGCTTGCTTACAAAAGCTGCCGCTCAGCTCGACGGTGTTACTCTATCCAAACGAGGACGCAATTGAGTTAGATGTAGCTAATGACAATGAAAACGTGCGACCCATTACACATTTAATAGTGCTCGATGGTACATGGAATAAAGCCTTTAAAATTTTGCAATTAACCCCACTATTACAACAGTTTAAAACAGTAAGCTTTCGCCAAATTCCCACGAACCGTTATACTATTCGTAAAGCCCCAAGAGCAGATAGCTTGTCAACACTAGAGGCCGTAGCGCATAGTTTATCGCTCATTGAAGCACTCAATCCGGCGCCGTTGTATGATTTATTAGATGAATTAATTACCAAACAAACCCAACATATGCCCACTCACGTAAAAGCACGTTACCTGTAATTAAAAATGAAATAACCAATGCGTAATATCCCTTCTCGATTAAAGCGTGGATTTTCACGCCAAGGCCCTGACTATCGTTTTGACGACCAAGTTGATTTTAGCGATATTAGAACGACTTTTGGTTTTCGTTCGATGGTAGTTGGTAAATGGGTGACTAAAGAAGAGCGATTTATTAGTGCCAATTTAATTTATGATGCGCTAGCTGATTTAGCGCAAATTTTACATTTACCGCCAACAGCAATTGGCCTTCGCGGTAAGCTTAACTTTGCCTTTGGTCACGGTGGGCAAAAAGGCGTGCAAGCACACTATAATGCTTACGATCAAACTCTCGCACTGGCAAAAAACGCAGGCGGCGGTGCTTTAGCCCATGAGTGGTTTCATGCATTTGATCATCATATTAGTGAGCATTTATTTAAATCAAAAACCCGCTTTGGTTTCGCCTCTAAGTTATGGTTATCAAACTCTCCCGATTTGAGCCATCCACTTAATGATGCACTTAATAAATTTTATAAGCGGGTATTTTTAGCGCGAAACGGGGAAGATGCGAATGAATTTGTACAACGCTGTATCGCGTTTGATAAGGCACACAAGCAGCAATACATGAGTATGCCAGAGGAGCTTGCAGCTCGGTGTTTTGAAGCCTGTATAAATCAGCACCAAACAATAAAAAATAGCTTTTTGGTCAGTGGATTAAGCAGTAATAATTTAATTTACCCTGAGCTTAGCCAAACGCTACAAGCCAATGAAGCACTTAACCAATATTTTCAATTATTAGGTTACGCGCTTCATCAACAAACATAGTAATCGTTTCTAAAAATCAGAATTACTATTTATCATCACTGATACGACTTGCCACCGCGCTATTCTGATCTTTATATTTTGCATCAACACGGGTGTTATACGGGTTTTCACATGGACCGGTGAGCGTTTCAAAGCTCATTGCACCAATCTTCATCATGGGTCTAAGTGCAAGTGGCAGTTTACCCGAGTTATAAAACTCTAAAACAATATTACCACTCCAACCAGGGTCGATTCTGTGTGCGGTTACATGCACCATTAAACCTAAACGTGCCAGCGACGAACGCCCATCTAACCAGCCAACAATATCTGCAGGTAGGGTTACTTTTTCATAGGTTATTGCTAATGCAAGCTCGCCGGGGTGTAAAAAGAATGCTTCGCCTTCATCTAGTACAATTTCGTCGCTCATAATTGATTCTAAGGCTTTATTAAGCTGATCTTTTGGACCACTTAAATCAACAAAAGCGGCATTATGGGCATGAAAAGTTCTAAACTTATTACCTAAGCGAAGATCAGCGGTAACCCCTGAAATCATTTCACTCGTTGGCGCGGGCTCGATAACAATGCGCCCGTCGTTTAAATATTCTTTTATATGTGTATCTGAAAGTCTCATTTTTAATCTTCCGTAATCACAACTTCAATCGCGTTGTGATGTTGTTGATAATAAAGCGTACTGGCGATGAGCCGTGCGGCTGCACTGTAAGTTTCACTTATAGCGGCACTTGCATCATTGGCAATCAATTTACCTTGTTCAGAGGATTCTCTGATATTAATCGCAAGCGGAATATGTGAAAGCACAGGAACACCATGCTTCATGGCTAATTTTTGTGCGCCATCTTTACCGAATACATGATTAGCTTCGCCGCAATGTCCGCAAATGTAATGGCTCATATTTTCAATTAAACCAAGCACTGGCACGTTTACTTTATTAAACATAGCAATGCCTTTTTGCGCATCTGCCAACGCTAAGTCTTGTGGCGTTGTAACAATTACAGTGCCACTGGCAGGTACTTTTTGGCTCATGGTTAATTGAATATCACCGGTACCTGGCGGCATATCTACAATTAAATAATCAAGTTCACCCCAATCGGTTTCATTTAAAAGCTGACTAAGCGCGCCTGAGGCCATTGGGCCGCGCCATACGGTGGCATCATCGCTGGGGACTAAAAAACCGATAGATTGCGCTTTAATACCATTGGCATCAAACGGTTGTAATTGTTTATTGTCTTTTGTAACCGGCTCACTGCCAACTAATCCTAACAACATAGGAATTGACGGACCATAAATGTCGGCATCCAGTATCCCTACTTTTGCGCCCTCGTTTTTAAGCGAACCGGCAAGATTTACAGCCGTAGTAGATTTGCCTACCCCACCTTTGCCTGAGGCCACTAAAATAATGTGCTTTATGGCTTTAAATTTTGCAGGCTCTTTAAGTGCCACAACCGCACTTACATTTACCTCGATTTTAAGTCGCTCAGCTAAAAAATTAGCAACATGCGGCATTTCAGATTGCGCGGCAAAAGGAAGAGTGAGTTTAACAATAATTGATTTATCGGTGTTTTGAGTAATATCAGCAATAAAATCTTGCTCAATACCCACAGCAAAAGCGGCACTGCGATAGGCCGCTAAAGCAGAAATAATCGGTTGTTTTTGCACCGATTTAGCAGAGAATAGTTTCGACAGTCCAAACATAGCAATAAAATAGCGTTTCTTTGATGAAAAGTGCCACGGAATTATGTAACATTCAGGGCATTAACACCAGTCAATTAGTAAATATCAATAAGCAGTGTACTCTGTTACTACCGCGCTTATCGATAATGTAATAATTTTCATCTGTTCCTAGCTAGGAACGCTTAATTTGGAATGATTATGGCACAGCGAAAGATCCTGATTACTAGCGCATTACCTTATGCCAATGGCCCTACCCATTTGGGGCATTTATTAGAGTATATTCAAACTGATATTTGGTCGCGTTTTCAAAAACTACAAGGCCACGAAGCATACTACGTGTGCGCAGATGATGCTCATGGCACACCTATTATGCTTAATGCGCAAAAGCAAGGGATCACGCCAGAGGAAATGGTTAAAAACGTTAGCATAGAACGCCAACGCGATTTTGCTGATTTTAATATCAAATTTGATAATTACCACAGCACTCACAGCCAAGAAAATAAAGAATTTAGTGAGCTTATTTATAACCGCCTTAACGATGCCGGTCATATTAAAAAGCACACTATTTCTCAGTTATTCGATCCAGAAAAAGGTATTTTTCTGCCAGACCGCTTTGTTACTGGCACCTGCCCTACCTGTAAATCAGAAGATCAAAATGGTGATAGCTGTGATGCCTGTGGCGCAACTTATAGCCCAACAGAGCTAATCAACCCACGCTCTGTCATGTCGGGTGCTGAGCCTATTTTAAAAGATTCTGAGCATTACTTTTTTGACTTACCAGCCTTTGAAGGCATGCTTAAAGAATGGCTACACTCAGGCACAATCCAGCAAGAAATGGCGAACAAGCTAGATGAGTGGTTTGCCGATGGTTTGCAGCAGTGGGACATAAGCCGTGATGCACCTTATTTTGGTTTTGAAATTCCAAACGCACCAGGTAAATATTTTTACGTATGGCTAGATGCGCCTATTGGTTATATGGCGAGCTTTAAAAACTTATGTGACAAACAAGGCATCGACTTTGATGCGTTTTGGCAAGAAGGGTCTGACGCTGAGCTTTATCATTTTATTGGTAAAGACATCATCTACTTCCACAGCTTGTTTTGGCCTGCGATGTTAGAAGGCGCTCAATTTAGAAAGCCTACTAACGTATTTGCCCATGGATTTGTTACAGTTAATGGCGCAAAAATGTCTAAATCAAAAGGCACGTTTATTAAAGCGCGCACATATTTAGATAACCTAGACCCAGAATTTTTACGTTATTACTACGCAGCTAAACTTAACAGTGGTATCACCGATTTAGACTTAAACCTAGAAGATTTTGCACAGCGTGTAAATTCAGACTTAGTGGGTAAAGTAGTTAATATTGCGAGCCGTTGTGCTGGCTTTATTACTAAAAAGTTTGACGGTAAGTTAAGCGACACGATTATGGAACCACAGCTACTTGCTGAATTTCAAAATGCCTCAGCCACTATTACTGAACATTACGAAAATCGTGAATACAGCCGCGCAATTCGTGAAATTATGGCGCTTGCTGATAAAGCAAATCAATTTATTGATAATGCTGCGCCTTGGGTGCTTATTAAAGACGAGTCTAAGCAAGAAGAAGCGCATCAGGTATGTTCGTTAGGACTTAACCTATTTCGTGTGCTGATCACTTACTTAAAGCCTGTACTACCTGGTATGGCAAGTAATGTTGAAGCCTTTTTAAATGATGAATTATCTTGGCAGGGTGCGCAAACAGCGTTAGTAAGCCACCCTATCAATAAATTTAAGCCGTTAATGCAACGTGTAGAAATAGATAAAGTGAATAAAATGGTTGAAGAATCAAAAGAAAGCTTAGTTGCTGAAAAAGACAAAATCGATCCTAATAGCCCACTTGCAAAAGAGCCTATTAGCGAAGAGATTGAGTTTGATGACTTTGCAAAGGTAGACCTGCGTGTTGCTAAAATTGCCAAAGCAGAGCACGTAGAAGGCGCTGACAAGCTGCTTAAATTAACCCTTGATTTAGGCGGTGAAACTCGCCAAGTGTTTGCTGGAATTAAATCGGCTTACGCACCAGAAGACATTGAAGGTAAATTAACGGTAATGGTTGCTAACCTCAAACCACGTAAAATGCGTTTTGGAATGTCTGAAGGCATGGTACTTGCGGCAGGCCCTGGTGGTAAAGAAATTTACATTCTTAACCCAGACGACGGCTCTGAGCCGGGTATGCGCGTAATGTAATTATTATCGCTTAAAGCCGCTAATATTTAGCGGCTTTTTTTCATCTGTTATTTAGCTATTCTAATAAGAATTTTTAACGCCGCTATTCTCTGGTTTGCTCCCTGAAAATCATTAAGCATTATTGCGATTTGGTATTACTGCAACAACTTTTGCTAAGTGAATCACCAAGCTTTGCGAGCTAATATACACAAACCAGTTTATATAGCGCACTTGAGGGTAAAAGCCTTGCCCCTGATTACCATAAATCCAAAAAGCACCAATAATGGCATCAGCCAATGCAGCAAGGAAAAGCCCTAAGCTCACCCACACTATTGGTTTGGGTGCGTTAATCCCACCATAGGCAACAACTAATACCAGACCCATAAGCCCAACAGCCGTTATCACTAAACTATAGACCCCAGTCATAGCTAAAATAGTATCTCCTACCCCCTCAAGATACATAGAAGAGAGCGACGCACTACTTAGCACCAACACAACAACAAAAAAAAGTGCACTTTTTATAAGCGACACCCGACGTTTTATATTAAAAGCTAACACACAGGCTATAAATAAAAGGCTGTAACCAGGTGCAAAAAATAAGATTGAATCCACTAAATAATCATGTTTTATCAAGGTACTATAGCGATAATAGTGTTGGGGTAAATTAAAATTAATCACATCACCCGCGATACACAACATAAAAGCGCCACTGCCTAAAAGAGCAATAAAGCGTAATTGTTGGTCTTTAAAACGTTTAAATATCCAAGCTGACATCGTTACACTATTAAACATAAGTAAGCAGAGCGAACTCAGTGACAACAGCATTAAAACACGTTTATTTTCAGGCGCAAGTAGCCCTATTAACATCACAGCTAAAGCGCACAACCAAGCTATAAAAGTAATAATTTGATGCGGATGTTTTATAGATAACGGATTAATTGCACTATCCAACCTTTAAAATTAATAACGTTAACTTAGCAAGTTTTTATCGTCCAAGGCTATTTTTTGTTTTGCATGTGCTGCATTTCTTTTTGTATTTTAAGCCGACATTGCGCTAACTGTTTGAGTCGAATTGCTTTAATAGCGGCTAATGGATCTTGTGCATTAAGTCCACCAGCATCATGGTTATTTTGTTGGTTTATTATTTTATTCTCATCGTGCTTATTGTGCATATCTTTTCTCTTGAAACTGTTTATCGATTTTAGGCGCGGTGCCTTAAGTAAAAAAGTGCTTAAACGCTAAACGATTTACTTGAAAAACACCTGACACCCTGTATATTAGAGCCTTCTAATATTTAGAGGTGTATTATGCGCATTATTTTGCTTTTTTCCAGTTTATTTCTTTCATCCGCTGCTTTTGCTAGCAATACCGACGAGGCACGACAAACCATTAAGGCATTTTCAAGTGATTTAAAACAGATACTGGTTAGTACTATGAAACAAAGCGGCCCACTAGCGGCAATAAGTGTATGTAATACAGCTGCACCCGCTATCGCTTTACAACATAGCAATAGTCCTTGGCAAATTAGCCGCAGTGCTTTGAAAACTCGTAACTCAGATAATCAACCCGATACATGGCTCAAAAATGTTTTATTAAACTTTGAACAACGTAAGCTCAATGGCGAGCCGGTAGCAAGCATAGAATATCAAGAGCAAAGACCGGATGGCTGGTATTTTGTAAAAGCGATTCCTACTCAAAAAGCGTGTTTAGCGTGTCATGGCAGTCACATTGTCCCCACAGTTTCTAAAAAAATAGCGACTTTATACCCTAATGATCAGGCAACTGATTTTAAACTGGGTGACATTCGTGGCGCATTTGTTGTTAAAAGGGCCATTGAAAATTACCAATGATAATTCATAGACGATCAGCTATTAAATTTTACAGCATCAGATGCAATACGCTTTTTACGCCTAACATATAAAGTATGTGGCAGCATAAGTAATTGATTTAATAAAATAGCTAATACCAATGCAAACAACACTGCACTCGCGGTTAAAGGAATACCTAACTTAAAGTTATCAAGTGTATTTTGTAATCTGTCAACGCGCTCAGGGGAGAATATATACAGCATTTTTTGTAGTAGATTACCTTGTTCAAAAATAGCCATCCCTTTTTTTAAATCGGCAAATTGCTGTAATGTTTGCTGTTTTTGATTTGCATCGGCTCTAACGCTAGGTTCAGCGTTAGCTAAGTGGCGGTTTATCATCGCTTGCGTGCTAGAAAAGTTATATTGCTTGGCCGTTTTTGCATAGCCGTCGACTTGCCATTTTGTTGCATGGTATAAGCCCGCTAAATGCTGCTGGTAATGATCGCTCAGCTGTGGACATTGCAAAGAGACAATAAAAGCACACGCAAATAGTAGTTTATCAAACATCTTAACAATCATAGTTATGCCTTTTGCTGCTCTGATTTAAAAATGAGTACAGGTAACTATAACATGTACTCATTATTTACTAATTGAATTATAAAAGGAAAGCTCGCTGCTTTTTTAGTTACCTTGCTTGGTGAAATTGACGGTGCAAAGCATGAACTTGCTCTGCAAGTGCCGGTACTGGACCATAAACCGCCGTATTGGGAGAAATAGCCTCAATAGGCAAAGGATTGACCGGTGCTGGAGCAACGTGCATTTCACTTAGCCACGTTGTTAACTGTGCAGTAGAACTCACATACATAATTCGCCCTAAGCCAACCCAAGCATGTGCCGCAGCACACATAGGACAATGTTCTCCTGAGGTATACACTGTGGCGCTGGCGCGTTGCTCTGGGGTCATATTGTTGGCTGCCCAACGAGCAATCTCAAATTCAGGATGACGAGTATGATCGCCACCGGCAACACGGTTACGATCTTCCATACATACATGCCCATTAGCATCAACAAGGACAGAGCCAAACGGTTCATCACCGGCCTCTAACGCTTCTTTTGCAAGTTCAACACTGCGCTTTAAATGCGCTAAATCAGTCTCATTCATCATGTGTGCACTCCTTTAACTGTCATCATAACTTTATCTGTTAGCCATATTTTTAATAGTCTGAATGTTACTCTTTTTCTAACCATAACGCTTTGATCCCTGCTTTTGCAACACGTACATCCTCACACAGCCCCCACCACAGTATCGTTAATATAAATAGGCACCCCGCTATCCAATATTAAAATGTTTTCATCTAAATAACGAAGGTCTGCTGGAATAGTGCCCTCTTTTATGCCTTTTGCTATAACTGCGGGTTCTCGCTTTTGCGAATTGGCGGTATAGGCTTTTTTATAACTGGCACGAAGAGTATGAACACCGGCACGATGATCGCGAAGTACCGCCAGCGTTTGTGCAGATACATCCACAACGGTTATTGATACAGCTAAATTGTCCTTGAGCGCCGCTGCAGACGCTGCATTGACTATACGCTGTGCCATTTCACCCGTTAGTTGCGCCACCATAGCCACATTTTCAAGCTGTTGATTATAAGTATTTATCTGCATTTCAGTTTGTCCAGCAACAGACGCTAATGAAGAAAGTGATGCAATGAGCGCTGTAAAAATAGCCCGTTTTTTCATGGTTTATTTCCTATTGTTAATTAATGACGTTATATCGCTGAACTGGATATAAAAAATTGAAAATAAACAGACCGTGTTTACTCATAAAAGCTTTCACTAGGAGGGTTAATAGCAGGATTTGCTTTTTATAAAATACTTTTATTGGGATAAGGTAATGTAACCCCCCTTTTTTAAAATAATCGTAAGCTAGCAACTCGGCGTAATATTTAACCGACAACTAATCAATTTAAAGGAAAGTAACATGTTTAAGAAAATAGCGTCTGTTCTGACTTTTGTATTAGCAAGTTTAACCCTATCTACAGCAGCTCATGCCGATCACCATGGTATGAAAAAAGATATCGTTGATGTAGCTGCTGCCAATGGTTCGTTTTCAACACTCGTTGCAGCTGTCAAAGCGGCAGGCCTCGTTGATACGTTAAAAGGAGATGGCCCTTTTACTGTATTTGCGCCAACTGATGAAGCATTTGCCAAGCTACCAGCAGGTACCGTTGAAAACCTTCTTAAGAGCGAAAATAAAGACAAGTTAACTGCAATTCTTACCTACCATGTGGTATCAGGTAAAGTAATGGCTGCAGACGTTGTAAAATTAGACAGTGCAACGACCGTGCAAGGCCAGTCTGTGAATGTAACCACCAATGATGGCTCTGTTATGATCAACAATGCAAACGTAGTAATGGCAGATGTAAAAGCCAGCAACGGCGTGATTCATGTCATTGATACTGTTTTGTTGCCAAAAGAGTAACAATCTAATCTCCACAGCGGAGTAAAATACTAACTTCGCTCACTATTACAAGCACAAAGTATTGTTTTCTTTTACTAAATGCCCTCTTTTATACTAGTGATTTTTACACTATATTAAAAGATAATTAAGCGTCTGTTAATATTGAGAAAGTGTTTGTGGAAACAAAATTAAAATAATACTACTGTTGAAGATAAACCAACTGAAGATCAAAAGAAGTTTTTCCTCGATTTACTCCCGGGAAAGCTAATTGATATCCAATTTAACAATCCCATTCAGGTTCGCTTTAAACTCACTTTAATCGGCTACGACACCAGTAAATATTTAATATTAAAATACCCTGCTCAAGCAGGTAAAAATGATTACAGCGACATTTTAGTTGAAGGTAATGGGGCTATTGTACGTTATATCATTGAAGACGAACGGGGCGAATGTGTTGCTTTTTCAACCAGCATATTAGCGATTTCATTTCGCCCTGAACGATTAATTTATTTAGCTTACCCTAAAAAAATTGAAAGCCGACAATTACGTGAAACTAGCAGGTTGCCTACACACATTCCGGCTAAAATTAGTTTACATAAAGGCGATATTGATGCTGATAGTAAAAGCTTATTGCACGGTTTAATTATTGATATTTCTCCGAGTCGCTGTCGCTTTGCTATTCACGTAAGCTCTGGATTTGTTGCACTAAAAAAACGTCAAGTTTTTGTGCATATACTTTCTCCATTAGACAACGAGCCTGTAATTATTACGTCTTACATTAGGAATAACCAAATGAAAGGCAACCGCCTTAGCGTTGGTATAGAGTTTGATGCTTCAGAGCAAGTTAAGCTTAACAAGCTGTTAGAAGCTTACTCGGTTGATATTGATTAATGCCTTAAATAATCCTACCTGCAGAAACAGCAATGGCTAACCAATCTTGCTTAGCCATTGTAATAGTTAGTTTTTTATTCTAAACGCTTCAAAAACCGGTCACTTCTTGGCAAGTAGTAATCATCATAATCAAGCGAGACAATCACTCGCTCTGCCCGACCCAGCAACTCATCACGTGGAACTAATCCAATGACCCGCGAATCCGCACTGTTATCGCGGTTATCACCCATAACAAGATAATGATCTGCTGCTATTGGTGTTGCCGGAAACTCTACTAAGCTTGCTGCCGATTTGGTAAGCCGTATGGTATGAGCATGCCCCTTTAAGTGCTCAGTTTTATCTAGCCACCGAATACTCTCGTTTAAAGTGCTATAACTTACTTTCTCGCCATTAATGGTCAATTCGTTATTTTGCAACGAAACTATATCACCTGGTGTGCCAATAACGCGTTTTATTAAACGGTTCTCCGCCACTTTAGAATCAAATACAATAATATCGCCGGTTTGTGGTTCTGCCAGTCTTAACAGGGATACATGCGTAAATGGTATACGTAAATCATACGTCATTTTATCGGTAAGGATTCGGTCGCCTTCTTCAATAGTCGGTTTCATTGAACCTGTTGGTACTTCGTACCAATCGGCGACGGCACTACGAAACACACTCATTAAGATAATAAAAACAATAGGGCCTGTTGACCTTTGCGGATTGGAATTTGTTCAAACAAGGGGCGATTTAATCGCGGCGCGAGGTTTGTAACCTAGTGGGCTAAGTAAAAACCGAGCAAAGCTTCCGCGTCCTGCTCACGCCCCTTACCTACATCCATGTAGGCAACAAAGAGTAAATCGCCCCTAGGCAGAACCCTTCGGG
>NZ_PNCV01000001.1:0-73804 GCF_005886925.1 Pseudoalteromonas sp. S3260 | reverse complement strand
CAAATCCTGCATCGCCGACCATTTTCCCCTAAGTAAAAAACATCTAAATTCTACTTTTATTACACAACACTCTTAATTTTTTCTTTATTAATCGTATTTTCACTTAATTAGTCTGTTTTTTATTCGCTTAGTCGTTATCTAGCCTGATCTACCCCAAATAATTGCCCCCTACACTCGACTATCATGAATATTAGGTTATAATGCCGCGTCTATTTGTTTAAAAATATAGTGCCCTTAGGGCAGAGCAGCAATGGTATCTCCTGGTAGCGACGGATTTTTTTAAGCTCTAAGGCTTGAATTTTATCAAGACGCCTATAGATTACTTTGTTTGTAATGAAGGCGAAAAGTCGCCAAAATTGAATATTGAGGTAAATCATGCAAGTTTCTGTTGAGACGACTCAAGGCCTTGAGCGCCGTCTGACCATCACCGTTCCTGCAGAGAACGTTGAGACCGAAGTAAAAAAACGCTTACAACAACTGTCAAAAACGCAGCGTATCGACGGTTTCCGTGCTGGTAAAGTTCCAGTATCAGTAATCAACAAGCGTTTCGGACCAGCTGTTCGTCAAGAAGTTGCTGGCGAAGTAATGCAACGTAATTACATTGAAGCAATTGTTGCTGAAAAAATTAACCCTGCTGGCGCACCTACATTTGCTCCAAAAGCACTTGAAGCAGGTAAAGATTTAGAGTTCTCAGCAACATTTGAAGTTTACCCTGAAGTTGAAGTTCAAGGTTTAGATAAAATTGCTGTTGAAAAACCAGCGGTAGAAGTAACTGACGAAGATTTAGCAAACATGCTAGAGACACTTCGTAAGCAACACGCTTCTTGGGCTGACGTTGATGCAGCTGCTGGCGCAAACGACCGTGTAACGGTTGATTTCGTTGGTACTATCGACGGTGAAGAATTCGAAGGCGGCAAAGCTGAAGATTTCCCATTAGAACTTGGCCAAGGTCGTATGATCCCAGGTTTTGAAGACAACATCGTAGGCAAAAAAGCAGGCGAAGAAGTTGTTGCTGATGTAAACTTCCCTGAAGATTACCACGCTGAAAACTTAAAAGGTAAAGCGGCTCAATTCACTATCACAGTGAAAAAAGTTGAAGCGCAAGAATTACCTGAATTAAGCGATGAGTTTGCAACTAAATTCGGTGTTGCCGAAGGCGGCGTAGACGCGCTTAAAGAAGAAGTTAAAAAGAACATGACACGTGAGCTAGACCAAGCGGTTAAAGCTAACGTAAAAGACCAAGCAATCAAAGGTCTTTTAGAGCAAAACGAAGTTGAAGTGCCTAAAGCATTAATCGACCAAGAAGTTGACGCTTTACGTGAGCAAGCTGCTCAACGTTTTGGTGGTAACGGTCAAAATATGCCTGAGCTTCCAGCTGAATTGTTCCATGAGCAAGCAGTTACACGAGTTAAAACTGGCCTATTATTAGGCGAAGTGATCAAAGCAAACGACATCAAAGTTGATGACGCTAAAGTTGAAGCACTTATCGCTACTGTAGCATCTGCATACGAAGATCCAACTGAAGTAGTAGAATACTACAAAGCAAATGATCAACTAATGCAACAAATGCGTAATGTAGCAATGGAAGAGCAAGCTGTTGAAGCTATTTTAGCTAAAGCAACTGTGACTGATGTTGAAAAAGCATTTGATGACATCATGAATCCACAGCAAGGTGCATAATAAGTCATTGACTTAAGCGCTCGCTAACGATTAAATGGCTCGTGTTACTCTGTTTATGCAGTGTGCCCGGGCCATTTTAGTTTGTGGTTCTTAATTAGCTAAAAATGATCATTATGCTTTTCTTAGAATAAGTATAAGCGCATAAGGAATTAAATAAGTATGAACACTGGTATGACAGATCCCCTAAACGCATTAGTACCAATGGTTGTTGAGCAAACAGCTAAAGGCGAGCGCTCGTTTGATATTTATTCGAGACTATTAAAAGAGCGTATTATCTTTTTAACGGGCCAAGTTGAAGACAACATGGCAAATCTGATTTTAGCGCAAATGCTTTTCTTAGAATCAGAGAACCCAGATAAAGATATCTTCTTATATATCAATTCACCGGGTGGCTCGGTCACTGCGGGAATGGCTATTTACGATACAATGAATTTCATCAAACCTGATGTAAGTACTATTTGTGTGGGCCAAGCGGCTAGCATGGGTGCGTTTTTACTATCTGGTGGTGCTAAGGGTAAACGTTTTTGTTTACCTAATTCACGTGTAATGATTCACCAACCATTAGGTGGATTCCAAGGTCAAGCATCTGATTTTGAAATACACGCGAAAGAAATCCTGTCTATTAAAGACAAATTAAATCGCTTAATGGCTGAGCATACTGGCCAACCGCTTGACGTTGTTTCACGCGATACAGACCGTGATAACTTTATGAGTGCAAGCCAAGCTGTAGATTACGGTATTGTTGACTCAGTATTTACTAATCGCGGTAGCAAGTAAGTATGCCTGCAAGCAGTAATGCTTGCTAATGAGAGTTACTATGCGAAAAAGCCTAAATTTTGGTATAGTTAAAGCGTATTAAAATAGCCACCAAGACTTTGGTGGCCAACGTAATAAAATGAGGTAGCTGAATGTCTGACACTCCTACAGACGGCGACAAAAGTAATAAATTGTTATACTGCTCTTTTTGCGGCAAAAGCCAGCATGAAGTTCGAAAATTAATTGCAGGACCTTCAGTATACGTTTGTGATGAATGTGTAGAGCTGTGTAATGATATTATCAGGGAAGAAATTAAAGACATCGCGCCTAAGCATGATGCCGCTGACAAATTACCTGTGCCAAAAGAAATTCGTAACCACTTAGACGACTACGTAATTGGCCAAGAGCATGCGAAAAAAGTGTTGTCTGTAGCGGTTTACAATCACTACAAGCGTTTACGCAACCAATCAACTAAACAAGACGTCGAACTAGGTAAAAGTAATATTTTATTAATTGGTCCAACGGGGAGTGGTAAAACACTACTAGCTGAAACGTTAGCACGTTTGCTAGATGTGCCGTTTACAATGGCCGATGCCACCACACTAACCGAAGCCGGTTATGTGGGTGAAGATGTTGAAAACATCATTCAAAAGCTTTTACAAAAATGTGACTACGACGTAGAAAAAGCACAACGTGGTATTGTTTACATTGATGAAATTGACAAAATTTCACGTAAATCAGATAACCCATCAATCACCCGTGATGTATCAGGTGAAGGTGTACAACAAGCCTTACTTAAACTGATTGAAGGTACAGTGGCTTCTGTTCCGCCACAAGGTGGACGTAAACATCCACAGCAAGAGTTCCTGCAAGTAGACACCTCTAAAATACTGTTTATTTGTGGTGGTGCATTTGCTGGTCTTGATAAAGTTATTGAGCAGCGTAGCCACAAAAACACCGGTATTGGTTTTGGTGTTGACGTTAAAGAGTCGGCAGCGAGCCGCTCTTTAAGTGAAACATTTAAAGATGTTGAGCCAGAAGATTTAGTAAAATATGGTTTAATTCCAGAGTTTATTGGCCGTTTACCTGTTGTTGCTACATTGACTGAACTTGATGAAGCTGCACTGGTACAAATTTTAAGTGAGCCTAAAAACGCCATTACTAAACAGTTTTCAGTATTGTTTGGGATGGAAGACGTTGAGCTTGAATTTCGTGATGATGCACTGCGTGCTATTGCTCATAAAGCAATGGAACGTAAAACCGGTGCACGTGGCCTGCGTTCAATCGTAGAAGGTGTATTGCTTGATACCATGTATGAGCTGCCTTCAATTGATAACGTTAGCAAAGTGGTTGTTGATGAAACCGTTATTAAAGGCGAGTCTGATCCTATCTTAATTTATGATAGCAGTAATCAAGAACACGCTGCGGCAGATTAAATTCTGAGCTAATTATAAAAAAAGGGAGCCAATGGCTCCTTTTTTTATAATTAATTTAATCGAGTTAACAAAAATTGTTGAACTTTAATTAGGTTATCCCCATATACTTGAGTAATCTTTAAATAAATGAAGTGCAAAGAGAAAATACAATGACGCTTGAGAGAAACGATCGAGTCGAAATCCCTGTGCTAGCACTGCGCGATGTGGTGGTGTATCCACACATGGTGATCCCGCTTTTTGTAGGCCGTGAAAAATCAATAAAATGCCTTGAAGCGGCAATGGATAAAGACAAACAAATTTTCTTAGTTGCACAAAAAGATGCAACTGTAGATGAGCCTGAGAAAGACGATATTTATCGTGTTGGGACAATTGCGACTGTACTTCAATTATTAAAGCTACCCGATGGTACAGTAAAAGTATTAGTTGAAGGCACACAACGTGCGAATATCGAAGAGTTTGTTGATAACGAAGACTTTTTCGTTGCCAATGCACAGTTTATTGAATCGGATTTAGTGAACGAACAAGAACAAGATATCTTTATTCGCAGTGCATTAAGCCAGTTTGAAGGCTATGTAAAATTAAATAAAAAAATCCCACCTGAAGTCATGACCTCGGTATCGGGTATTGATGAGCCTGCGCGTCTTGCTGACACTATGGCAGCACATATGCCATTGAAAGTGCCTGAAAAACAAAAAGTACTTGAAATATCTAGCGTTACAGAACGTTTAGAGTACTTAATGGCGCTGATGGAAGGTGAAATAGACTTATTGCAAGTTGAGAAAAAAATTCGTACCCGCGTTAAAAAGCAAATGGAAAAATCGCAGCGTGAGTATTACCTCAATGAGCAAATGAAAGCGATTCAAAAAGAGCTTGGCGAAATTGACGATGTGCCAGATGAATTCGAAGCGCTAAAAAAACGCATCGAAGAGTCAGGTATGCCATCAGAAGCGAAAGAAAAAGCCACAGCAGAGTTTAACAAACTTAAAATGATGTCGCCAATGTCGGCAGAAGCCAGTGTTGTTCGCTCATACATAGATACGTTAATTAACGTACCGTGGAAAAAACGCTCCAAGGTGAAAAAAGACTTAGCCGGCGCGCAAAAAAGATTAGATAGCGACCACCACGGACTTGATAAAGTTAAAGAGCGCATTATTGAGTACCTCGCAGTACAACAGCGTACAAATAAACTTAAAGGGCCAATCTTATGTTTAGTTGGACCGCCCGGGGTAGGTAAAACATCACTTGGGCAGTCTATTGCGCGTTCAACGGGTCGTAAATACGTTCGTATGGCACTGGGTGGCGTACGCGATGAGGCTGAGATTCGTGGGCATCGTCGTACTTATATTGGTTCTATGCCTGGTAAGTTAATTCAAAACATGACTAAAGTGGGCGTTAAAAACCCATTATTCTTGTTAGATGAAATTGACAAAATGTCAGCGGATATGCGCGGTGACCCTGCATCAGCATTATTAGAAGTACTGGATCCTGAACAAAACAGTCACTTTGCGGATCATTATTTAGAAGTTGATTACGACTTATCTGATGTCATGTTTGTGGCAACCTCAAACAGCTTTAATATTCCAGGTCCTTTATTAGACCGCATGGAAGTGATTCGATTATCGGGTTACACCGAGGACGAAAAGCTAAATATTGCTAAAGAGCACTTAATTCCTAAGCAAATTAAGCGTAACGGTTTAAAAGCTAAAGAAGTTGAAATTGCCGACAGTGCCATCATTGGTATTATCCGTTATTACACCCGTGAAGCGGGCGTGCGTAATTTAGAGCGTGAAGTATCTAAGCTATGTCGTAAAGCGGTTAAAAATATCTTAATCGAAAAAGACACTAAAACAGTGACAATTGATGCAGATAACCTTGAAGAGTACTTAGGTGTGCAACGCTTTGATTACGGTAAAGCAGAAGACGGCGACCGTATTGGTCAAGTTACAGGCCTTGCATGGACAGAAGTAGGCGGTGACTTACTCACGATTGAATGTGCTGCAGTACCAGGTAAAGGCAAATTGACTTACACCGGCTCGTTAGGCGATGTGATGCAAGAGTCGATTCAAGCGGCGATGACCGTTGTGCGTAATCGTGCTGATGAGCTGCGTATTAATAGCGACTTTTATGAAAAACGCGATATTCACGTACACGTACCTGAGGGCGCAACACCTAAAGATGGCCCAAGTGCCGGTATTGCAATGGTAACGTGTTTGGTTTCAAGCTTAACCGGTAATGCGGTGCGCTCTGATGTAGCCATGACAGGTGAAATTACCTTACGTGGTGAAGTGTTGCCTATTGGTGGTTTAAAAGAGAAATTATTAGCGGCTCACCGTGGTGGGATTAAAACGGTCATCATTCCAAAAATTAACGAACGTGACTTAAAAGAGATACCTGACAATGTATTGGCGGGTCTTGATATTCACCCAGTTACATGGATTGATCAGGTATTAAAGCTTGCTTTAGTGCATCCAGTTGATAGTTTTTCAGTCGAAACACCGAAAAAGCAGTAAAAAAGCCAAAAAAAGTGCTTTTAGGGGCTTTTCAAATCTAAACGGTATGATAAGTTAAGCACTGGTTTTCAAGCCTAGCCCTTGCAGGGCCTAGGCTTAAGAAAAATATAATCATATGAGCTTTAAATAAATGCTCAAAAATTTCAAAACAGTGATGTTAGTTTAAAAAAACAATCGCTCTTGATAACAACAATGAAAGAGGATGATATTGTGAATAAATCTCAATTAATCGATCAAATCGCAGCTGATGCTGACATTTCTAAAGCGGCTGCAGGTCGTGCACTAGATTCATTCATCGAATCTGTATCTGGCGCGCTAAAAGATGGCGACTCAGTTGCACTTGTTGGTTTTGGTACTTTCTCTGTACGTGAGCGTGCTGCTCGTGCAGGTCGTAACCCACAAACTGGTGAAACGATTCAAATTGCTGCTGCTAACATCCCAGCTTTTAAAGCCGGTAAAGCGCTTAAAGACGCAGTAAACTAATCACTGTGTAAACAAATTAGTTATGGCGAGTGAACAATACGCTTAATTATTCTAATCGATGAATTAAGTTACTTCACCGCCAGTTACTTCAAGTGAAAAAGCGTATCTGGTAAGATACGCTTTTTTTACATATGACAAGGTAGAAAAGACCTTGGTCAGAAAAGAGATAAACAAATGCTTGAGAAAATCAGAGAAGGTTCGCAAGGGCCGGTAGCCAAAGTCATTTTAGGCGCGGTGATTTTATCTTTTGCCTTAGCTGGGATCGGTAGTTACTTAGGTCAAACCACAGAACAACCCGTTGCTGAAGTAAATGGAATTAAAATTAGCCAAACAGAATTTAGCCGTGCGTTTCAAAATGAACGTAGCCGCTTAGAACAACAATTTGGTGAATATTTTACCCAAATAGCAGCCGATCCAACTTATATGGCTCAAATACGTCAAGGCGTGATTGACCGTTTAGTACAACAAGAATTACAAAGCCAGTTAGCGACTGAGCTGGGTCTGCGTGTGAGTGATGAAAGTATTCGTCAAACAATTTTAGAGCTTCCTTATTTTAAAATTGGCGATCAGTTTAATAACGACCGTTACTTACAAGTGATTCGTCAAATGAACTTCCAACCTGATTCATTTCGAGAGTACCTTCGTGATGATATGACACGTAGCCAGTTAGTGTCAGCGGTTGCAGGAACTGACTTTGCATTGCAAAACGAGCTTAAATCAGCCATTGCACTGCAACAACAAACTCGCAGCATTGATTATTTAGTCATTGATAAACAAGCAATGCAGGCTGATGTTGACGTTACTGATCAAGAAGTGGCAGATTACTACGAATTAAATGCAGGGCAATTTTTATCGCCAGAGCTTATTTCAGTTAATTACATTGAGTTAGATGCAGATGATATCGATGTTGCATCGGTAAGCGAAGACGACGTAAAAGCATATTATGAGCAGAGTAAAGCGCAATATGTTGAGCCTGAAAAACGTCGTGTATCACATATCTTAATTGATAACAGTGAAGATGACGATGCGGCAAAAGCGAAAGCTGAGTCTTTATTAGCACAGCTTAATGCGGGTGCTGATTTTGCTGAGCTAGCAGAGACATCGTCAGATGACATTGTTAGTGCTGAAATGGGTGGTGACCTAGAGTGGATTGAACGTGATGTCATGGAGCCTGCATTTGAAGATGCTGCTTTTGCACTGCAAAACAAAGGTGATTACTCTGATGTAGTAGCCTCTGAATTTGGTTATCACATCATCAAATTAACTGATCTACAAACTCAACAAGTTAAACCGTTCGATGAGGTTAAAGCTGACTTACGTGCTGAACTTGAACAAGCTGAAAAAGTGGATGCGTTTTACGAGAAGCAAACAGAAATGGGTGCGTTAGCATTTGAGATTTCTGACCGCTTAGACGATGCTGCTGAAGTGGCGGGTGTTGAAGTACAATCTACACCGCTATTAGCGCTTAGCGCGCTTCCTGAGCCGCTTAATAACCCAGCGATTGTGACTGCCTTATCATCAGTTGAATTACTAGAAGATAAAGTAAACTCAGAAGTAATTGAGCTTGGTAATGAGCACGTGATTGTGGTTCGTGTTAACGAGCATCAACCGGCTGCAACTAAAGCATTAAGCGAAGTAAGCGAGCAAATTAAAACACGCTTAGTAAACGAAAAAGCGTCGGATCTTGCTAAAGAAAAAGCACGCACGTTATTTGCACAAATCAAAGAGGGCAAGAGCTTAAACGATGTGGCTGCTGAGCAATCACTAAGCGTTCGTCAAGAGTCGCAACTTACTCGTGAAAGCTTTGCAGTTTCGCCTGCTATTGTTACCCAAGTATTCAAAATGGCACATCCTAGTGATGCAGCTGTATATGATGTAGTTAACTTAAACAATGGTGATGCAGCGATTGTTGCGCTTAAAGCGGTAAATGATGCACCAGTGAGTGACAACATTGAGCCACAAATGAAGCAAAATATCACGATGGCGCAAGCGCAGAAAAACTATACGGTATTCATTGAATCGCTTAAGCAACAAGCAGAGCTTAATGTACCAAAAGCAGCGCAACCTGCGGAATAAATAATAGCTAAACTATAAAAGGCGCCAATTGGCGCCTTTTTCGTTTTTGTATTAACAGCTTAATAAGCGTTGAGTAACCTTTGACTGTGGGCTTTGAAAAATAGCTTCAGTGGGACCGTATTCAACAATTTCACCTTTATTGAGAACGACTAATTGGTCGCTAATATGACGCACTAAACTTAAGTGATGGGTGATCAAAATATAGGTTAAACCGGTTTCGAGCTGTAATTTAAGTAATAAGTTAACTATTTGCGCCCTCACAGAGGGGTCAAGCGACGAAAGTGCCTCATCGAGTACAACGACCTTAGGATCTAATATAAGCGCGCGAGCGAGCGCTACACGCTGTAATTGCCCCACACTAAACATATGCGGATAGTATTGCTGATGATCGACCAGTAGACCCACTTTAAGCAGCGTACTGCCAATTTTTTCACTACGTTGAGTTTTATCAAAATCAGTATTGAATTTTAGGCAATCATCGAGCATTTCAGCAATGGTCACTGCTGGGTTCAATGAGGTGGCGGAGTCTTGAAAAATCATTCGGATATAACGACACTGCGCATCACGATTACCATTGTTTTCTATGGTGTTATTCTCTAATAATATCTGCCCGCTATCGGCACTGTATGCACCCACTAATAATTTAGCCAGGGTACTTTTTCCTGAGCCTGTTTCACCAATAATGGCAATTGTTTCACCTTTACCAATGCAAAATGAGATGTTTTTTAAAACATCAAACTTTTTACGGCTAAATAGACCCGCTCGCATGTTAAAGGTTTTTGATAAGGCTTGAACTTTTAACAGTGGCTGCATTATTTTATTTCCTTGATCAGCGGGAAGTGACAGGCGTAGCTATGACCATGATGCTTTGAAAGTTTAGGCGCAACCACACATTCTTTTTGTGCTTGTGGGCAACGTGGACCGAGTCGACAACCAATCGGTAAATGTTGTAATGTTGGAATAGTGCCTTTAAGCGCATAAAAGGGTTCTTTATGGGCTAAACCATGCTCATAATCGGGCAGGCTTTTTAGTAAAGCTTGCGTATACGGATGACGAGGTTGGCTAAAAATACGGTGTGTTGGACCTGCTTCAACCATTTGACCGCAGTACAACACATGAATACCATGCGACCAATTAACAATTTCTTCCAGCTCATGAGAGATCATCAAAATAGACATGTTCTTTAGCTGATTTAAACTTTTTAATAACCTAAACACCTGTGCACGGGTGGTGCTTTCTAGTGCGGTTGTAGGCTCATCAGCAATGAGCAATTTAGGTGTACGCGCAATGGCCATGGCTATCATGACTTTTTGACAAACGCCTTCAGAGAGTTCATGAGGGTAGCTATCAAGCACGGCTTCATGATTTTTAATGCCCACTTTGTGTATCAGTGCTTTTACACGATCTTTACGCTCTCGGTTGCGTTTTAAGAAAAACCCTTTGGCGGCCACTTCAGGCAGTGTTTCAGCGATTTGGTTAAATATTTTTGCAGTAGGGTCAAGGCAGCGACTTGGATCTTGGTAAATCATTGCAATGTCTTGGCTGACGGTTTTACGGCGCTGCTCTGGTGTGAGGCGCATTAAATCGACACCGCGCCAATGCATTCTATCGGCGGTTATAACCCAGCGTTCGTTAAGTACGCCTACAATGGCTTTTGCAATTAAGCTTTTTCCTGAGCCGGATTCTCCCACTAAGGCGTGTACTTCACCTTCTTTTAAACTAAAACTTACCCGGTCAACAGCGCGAATAGTAGTTTCAGACGTTTGCAGCTCTATGGTTAAATTTCGAATATCTAGTAAATGCATTTAATCTGCCTTACGCGCTTGTAAAACTTTGCGAAGTCCATCGCCCACCAAGTTTGTTGAAAGAACGGCTAAAAATAGCAGTACACCCGGAAGAGCCACTGTCCATGGCGCTAAATAAATAAGCCCTAAGTTTTCGGCCAAAATAGCACCCCATTCAGTGGTCGGCGGCTGTGCGCCAAGTTTTAAAAACCCTAGCGCAGCAATATCTAAAATAGCAGTAGAGAGGGCCATAGTAAAAATAACCACAATATATTCATACACATTAGGAAAAATACCGCGCGATAAAATATGCCACTTAGAGGCTCCATCGAGCCGGTACGCTGTGACATAATCTTTACCCAGCTCATCAACGATTAGGTTTCTAATGGAATGAATAAACTGTGGTAACAGCGCTAAAATAATTGCCCATACGGTATTCATTAATCCAGGACCGAGTATGGCAATAATAATAATGGCCAATAATAATGAGGGGATAGACAAGGTTACATCAAGTAAATGGTTCAAAAAGCTAGAGCGTATGCCTTTGCTAATACCAGCAAATGTCCCGACTAACACGCCAATTATGGTGGTAATTAGTGCAGCCACGACCGACAAACCAAAAGTATAAGTCGCACCATTCATTAAGCGTGAAAGCACATCTCGGCCTAAGTCATCGGTGCCTAAAATAAACCGCACATCGCCCATTTCATTCCATGAAGGTGGTAGCAGTAGTGCATTACTGTGCTGTTGGTTTACTCCATAGGGCGCAAGAAACGGCGCTGTTGCAGCTAATATACTAAAGGCAATAAACACCCATAAACCCACCAAAGCAGGATGGTTATTTTTAAATTTTCTCCATAGTCTCGCTAATGGCGATTTATTTGAATCTTCTGAAAATAAATTAAACTTTGCCATGCGCTTGGTTCCGAGACAGGGGATCGAGTAGGGTGTATGTTAGTTCGGCTATAATTGTCGCAATAATAATGAAAAAAGAAACGGCCATTAACCCCCCTTGTATGGCAGGGTAGTCACGTTGATAAATACTGTCTATTAACCAACGGCCAATCCCCGGCCATGAAAAAATAACCTCGGTGATCATAGCAAGGGTGATCAAGGTGCTAAATTGCAAACCAATTTGCTTTATGACTGGCAGTAATGCATTTCTTAGAGCGTGATGAATAATAAGCTGCCCACGGTTAAGGCCTTTAGCGCGAGCTGTTTTGATAAAGTTTTGATCCATTACTTTTAACATTGACTCGCGAGTAAAGCGTACCAATACAGTGGTCGGATACATAGCCAGTACAATGGTAGGTAACGTTAGGTGATGCAGTGCATCAAGCATTGCCATGCCATTGTAGGGAAAATCAGCAAGTAAAATATCCAGTAAGATAAACCCCGTACTGGCAGGTATTTCATACAATAAGCTCACTCGCCCCGACATAGGAAACCAACCAAGTTTGAGCGAAAAAACCATAATTAGTAATAACGCGAGCCAAAAAATAGGCATAGAATAGCCAACCATAGCTGTTGAGCTAATTAATTTATCAGGCCATTGTTTATGATAAGCCGATGCTAAAATCCCGACAGGCACGCCAACTACAACCGAGATGACTAACGCATAAATACTCAGCTCTAAGGTCGCTGGAATTAAATCAACCACGTGAGCAAAAACACTATCTCCTGAGGCAAACGACACGCCCCAATCGCCTTGTACTATTCGCCCTACAAAGGCAATGTACTGCATAAAGTAGTTACTGTTAAACAGGTACTTTTCTTCTAGCTGTGCATTTTGAGTAAAGTTAGTGTCTGGTATGCCGCTTAAGTTACTCAGTGGATCGCCAGGGAATAAGTAGCTCAGCGAAAAAGTAAAAATACTCAGTAATAACACCATGAAAAATAACAATCCGAGGCGGCGTAAAATATAATCGAATAACATTACTTCTTCCTCGCGTTAGCCAATGAAATAGCGCCAAATGGCCCGAGTGTGATCCCCTCAACATCAGCACTACTTGCCTGAAAACGCATGCCGTGGGCTATTGGGTATAAGGGTAATTGTTCGATGATCATACTTTGTGCAGCGTCGTAATATTGTTTACGTAAATTTAAATCGGTCGTATCGAGAGCTTTAGTTAATAGTAAATCAAATTCAGGATTACACCAGTTCGCTGGGTTTTTGCCACTGAAGGTCGCGGTGCAGCTAAGTAACGGGCTAAAAAAGTTATCAGGATCAGGCGTATCTGCTGCCCAACCTAATAATACACTGTCGTGACGGTGCTCGCCTATGCGTTGAATAAAGGTGTTCCACTCATACTCGACAATATTAACGTTAACGCCAATTTTGCGTAAATCACTTTGCATCAGCTCTGCCATTTTTCGTGCATTGGGGTTATAAATACGGCTGACAGGCATAGCCCAAATGCTCATATCAAACCCTTTTTCATAACCGGCTTCAGTTAATAGTTTTTTTGCCAGTTGTGGGTCGAAAATTGGCATGTTCTTTTGTGGTTCAAACGCCCACGACGTGGGTGGTAATATTGACCGCGCACGAAGTCCATTACCGTAGTAAACTGCCTGCATTATTTTTTCTATATCAATGGCATGCACTAAGGCTTGGCGTACTTTTAAGTTATCAAACGGAGGGCGTTCGGTATTAAATGCCCAATAACCTATGTTTAAGTTGGTTTCCCTTTCAACGTTAATATCATCTCGCTGAGCTAAAATACTTAACTGTGCACTGCTAGGATGCGCAGTTACGTCACACTCTTTGGTAAGAATTTTAGCGATACGGGTGGTGCCATTAGGGGTAATGTCGTACACCAACTGCTCAAGTGCCACCTCGTGATTCCAATAGTCAGCGTTTTTATAAAAGCGTACTAAATGGTCTCGTCGGTATTCTTTGTAAATATAAGGACCGGTGCCGACTGGATATTGATCAAATAGGTTTTCTTGGTTGTTGGCTTTGAGCGCCATGGCATATTCTTTAGAGAGCACCACGGCGAAATCGGTCGCCATATTCGCTAAAAAACTGCTTTCTGCGTTAAATAATTCAAACCGAACTTGGTGATCAGATACCCTGACAATTTTACGAATAAGTTGGTCAATACCCACACTTTGAAAGTAGGGGTAATTCGCATCACCGACAAAGTGATAGGGGTTGTATACATCAAATAAACGACTGAAAGTGAAAATGACATCATCAGCGTTAAATTCGCGTGTTGGAGTAAAATACGCGGTGGTATGAAATTTAACCCCTTTGCGCAGAGTAAAAGTGACAGACTTACCGTCTTTGCTAATTTTCCAGTCGGTGGCTAGTTCGCTTTTAAATTCAGCAGTCTCAGGGTCAATACTAATTAACCGGTCGTACAACTGGTTAGCAATAATATCGATGGTTGATCCTGTGGTTGTGACTTGTGGATTGAACGACACAGGATTTGCCTCAGCGCAATAAACGAGGCCTTGGTTTTTTTCTTCTAAGATTTCTTCTTTACTATCAATGCAACCTACTAAACTCAATGATAATAAAGCAAGTAATAATTTATGCACCCGCACAACCTCTACTATTCCAGCAAATTGTATTTTTTCAAATAACCACGTAATTGATGATACGTTAAACCAAGTACTTCTGCAGTCTTCTTTTGATTAAATTGGCTATGTTCTAATGCTTTTTTTATTAATGTGATCTCAAATTCATTAGAGAGTGTTTTTAAGTCACAAGGAAACTCAGGTTCTGCGTTACTCAAACTCGGTGTTACAGGCGCTTCTATGGGCTTGGTGTTAACAACTTCATTTTGCACAGCAACAGGGGCTTGTGTATGTTTAATACGTGCTTTAGGTCTAAAGCGGCTTTCGAATGGGTCTAGAATAATTTTATGCACAGGGATGTGTTCATTACCGTGGCGATACAGACTTCGCTCCACCACATTTTTAAGCTCACGCACATTACCCGGCCACTCATAACTGAGTAAACTTTCTTGTGCATTGCGAGTAAAGCCACTAAATAACTCCCACTCTAAGTCGCGTGCCATATTCATTGCAAATTGCTCAGCCAGTAACATAATATCGTCTTGGCGTTCGCGCAGTGGCGGTAGAGTGATCACATCAAATGCGAGCCTATCGAGTAAATCGCTTCTAAATTCACCTTGCTGCGCTAAATACGGTAAGTCTTCATTGGTCGCACAGACTAAGCGCGTATCTACTTTAACCGTTTGTTTGCCGCCAACACGCTCAAACTCACCATACTCGATTACCCTTAATAGCTTTTCTTGCACTAGGGCAGAAGTATTTGCCAACTCATCTAAAAATAAGGTGCCGCTATTAGCCCGCTCAAATCGGCCTTCATGGCGTTTACTTGCGCCGGTAAATGCACCACTTTCATGGCCAAATAATTCACTTTCGAGTAGGTTTTCGTTTAATGCCGCACAGTTAAGTTTGACGTAACTTTGATCCCAGCGCTTGGATAAAAAGTGTAAACGTGCTGCAATAAGCTCTTTACCGGTACCGCGTTCACCAATAATAAGTACGGGTTTATCTAGGTTTGCTAGCTGTGATACCTGATCAAGAACCGATAAAAAGCTGTCTGATTGGCCGAGCAAATTATCCTGTTGGCGATATTGACTCATATTTCCTAACTCTTAGTCATTTTTACTAACAGTTAGTGTATTTCATTATGATTGATAACAAAAGCAATTTGTAATTTACATTTAACTATTTGAAATTTATTGCTATTTTAAAATTAAAAAAGTTGGCAAGCATATTGATACTAATAAAAGCAGACACATTTAGATTAAATAATAGAGGTATATGTTATGGGAATTTTTTCACGTTTTGCAGACATTGTTAATTCTAATATCAATGCCATTTTAGATAAAGCAGAAGACCCTGAAAAAATGGTTCGTCTTATTATCCAAGAGATGGAAGATACACTGGTAGAGGTACGCTCTACATCAGCAAAAACACTCGCTGAGAAAAAAGAATTAGTACGTCGCGTAGATACACTAAAAGCCCAAGTAAACGATTGGCAAGACAAAGCCGAACTGGCACTGAGCAAAGATCGTGACGATTTAGCACGCTCAGCATTACTTGAAAAGCAAAAATCAGCCGACGCAGTTGCTGCGGTAGAAAGTGAACTTGACCATGTAGAGTCTCATATTGAGAAGCTACAACAAGAGGTTACTACGCTACAAGAGAAACTAGCGGATGCTAAAGCACGTCAAAAAGCGATTATTTTACGTCAACGCTCGGCTGAGTCGCGCCTTGAGGTTAAAAAAGCACTTGATAGTTCTAAAGTGGATGATGCACTTAATCGTTTTGAACGTTACGAAACCAAAATTGATGGGCTAGAATCTCAAATAGAGTCTTACGATTTGGGTAAACAAACGTTAGCAGATGAAATTGCTGATTTACAAAAGAATGAAAAAATTGACGACGAGTTAGCTGAACTTAAAAAGAAACTCTCGAATAAATAAATATAAAACAGGGGCCTTGTGCCCCTGACATCAACATTGAATACGGATTGTTAGGAGAGGGTTATGTTTGATTCAGAGGTAATAATTGTTCCATTTGTTATGTTTATGATTTTTGTTGCCCCGCTGTGGTTAATTTTACACTACCGTAGCAAAAAACAAGTCAGTCAAGGGTTGAGTGAGCACGAACATCGTCAGTTACTGGAGCTTGCACAAAAGGCCGAAAAAATGACTGATAGAATTGAGACATTAGAAGCTTTACTTGATCAAGAGTCACCGCAATGGAGACAAAAAGTATGAACACCAAACGCGAATTATTAAGAGACCCACAACGCGGTAAAATTGCCGGTGTATGTGCGGGATTAAGTGACTACTTTAATATGGAGTTATGGTTAGTTCGCATTATTTTTGTTAGTGCGGTACTACTAACCGGTGGCCCATTATTTGTGGTAGCGTACATTGCAGCATGGTTTATTTTAGATAAAAAACCTGCTGCAACACATAAAACGCATTCAACTTACAGTGATGACCCACTAGAAGTTAAGTTTAAAGTATGGCAAAAGGGCGAGCCACCTCGTCGTGCATTACAAGACTTAAAAGAGCGTTTAACACGTGTTGATGTTCGCTTACAAGAGATGGAACGTTACGTTACCTCAAGCGAATTTACGGTCAGTCGTGAAATTAATAAACTTTAAAGGATTGATAAGCGCCTTGTTTGTAACGTGAACAATTACGGCAGATAGGGTGCAAAACACTTTATGAGCCAATCATTTGCAAAAAAGACCTTTAAAACCTTTAAAGGCAAAGCACAAAAAGCCCTGCACCGTAGTTTAGACCAACATGTTAAGCTTGCTGTAACTGGGTTGAGCGGCAGTGGTAAAACCGCGTTTATAAGCGCGTTAGTTAAGCACTTAACCTCTCAGGCGAATGACAACAACTTACCTTTTTTTGATGTGATGCGCGAGCATCGTCATATTGCCACTAAAATTGTGCCGCAAGAGGCATTAAACGTGCCCACTTTTGATTATAACCGTGCAATAAGTGCCTTACTGCCAATGGAAGGTGACCCTGCTTGGCCGGCGTCTACAGAGCGAATAAATACCCTGCGCTTGGCGATTAAATACCAAAGTAATGCGGGTCTGCGAGGTCATTTTTCACCGCAATCAACGTTATACCTTGATATTATTGACTATCCAGGCGAATGGCTGCTCGATTTACCTATGCTTGAACAAAGCTATACTGCGTGGTGTGAACAGCAATACCCATTATTAAATCAGTCTCCTCGCAGCGCTACCTCAGGCGATTTTTTACACGCCGTAGAGCAACTTGATTTACATGCGCCTGTGGATGAAAGTGAGCTTGCTAACATTGCACAACTTTATCAACGCATGCTAGTAGGGCTAAAAAAAGACACCAAACTTGCGATGTTACAACCTGGGCGAATGTTAATGCCAGGCGACTTGCAAGGTGCGCCGTTATTGTTATTTTTTCCAATTAATCCTGAAAAAATGAAAGACGATGTGGTGGCGGGTTCTAATTTAGCGCATTTAATTAAACGTTTTAATGCTTACGTGAAAGAAGTCGTTAAGCCATTTTATAATGAGCATTTTCGTCATTTTGACCGCCAAATTGTGTTGGTTGATGTACTCAGTGCATTAAATGAAGGCCATGAAACGTTGCATGAGCAAAGCCGTGTTATTAATCAATTGTTGGCACATTTTAGTTATGGGGAGTCTGGCTTTTTTAAACGTTTATTCAAACCGAATATTGATAAAATATTGTTTGCGGCTAATAAGTCAGATCACATCAGTGCTAAGCATCATAAAGCGTTAGCCTTGTTACTAGACTCGCTGGTTAAAGAGCAAAGTAATCATTTAAAGTTTGATGGTGTACAAATTGAAACTATGGCTATGTCATCAATTACCGCAACCCAACCTCGCCAAGTGGTTGATAAAGGTCAAACCCTTGATTGCGTTTACGGTAAACCTTTAAATGAGCATGAGTGGCTGACTTATTTACCACCAGAGCCGCCAAGTCGAATGCTTAATAAAAGTGAGTGGCCAGCGCAAGGGTTTGAATTTTTGTCATTTTCGCCGATGCCAAGCCCCGACAAACAACTTAAACATATTCGATTAGATCATGTGATGCAGTACCTGCTAGGAGACAAATTAACATGAGTGAGTCAACGCAACAGTTTCAAGCAGGGCGTCGTATTAATGCACAAAATATTGAGCAAAACGAGCCTGCGTTAACACCCGCTAAAATTATTGAACACGGACAAAGTGATTACACCTCTGAGCTTGAGGATGATGCGCTTGAGCCTGAAGTTGATTTAGAGCCGGTGTATAAAAAGTCAAAATGGCAAACGCTCAAAGGCTTGTTTGCGCTCAGCTTTATTATTTTAGTACTGCTAGAGTTTGGGTTTTCTATTGTGCTTGCTTATCAGCAATCGCTTATTTTGGGCAGTGTTTATTTAACCGCTGTGGTAAGCGGTGTGTTATTAATAACAAGATTGTTATGGCGAGAGTATCGGATGTTGCGCAGTTTAAAGCGTAATCAGCTGCATCGCCATGAAGCCGATAGGCTATTAAACAGTGAGCAAGTGGGTGGTGCACTCCCTTGGCTTGAAAAATTGAACAAGCACCAGCAGTTAGACAATTTTGAAAACTTTAAAAACCAAGTTGCTACGCACCATAGTGATAAAGAAATAATGACACTTTACGCTAATAGCCTACTGGTAACGCAAGACACCCAAGCTAAAAAGCTTATAAACCGCTTTGCAACAGAGTCAGCCTTATTAGTCGCATTAAGCCCTCTTGCGCTGGTGGATATGATAGCGGTGTTATGGCGCGGTACAAAATTAATTGAACAAATAGGTAAAATTTATGGCATTGGTTTTGGTTACGCCAGTCGCATTAAACTCTATCGAATGCTGTTAAAACAAGTCATGTTTGTAGGTAGTGCAGAGCTTGTATCTGATTTAGCTGCCACGGCACTTAGTGCTGAGCTATTAGGCAAACTTTCAGGGCGAGCCGCGCAAGGCGTCAGTGCGGGTATATTTACAGCACGTATAGGCTATAAAGCCATGGAATTAAGTCGACCCTTACCGCGTCTTGAAAATAAACGCAGCTTGTTAAAAGGCACTGTTCAAGGGATTGCGAGTAAAATTATGAGTCGCACTAAGAGAGCGGAGAGTAAATAGTTGGCAATATTTGTGTACAGCTTTTTGAGTAAAGTTTGCACAAATAGCCATCTGAGCATCCGGCATGCTTGTGATTTAAAGTGCGGTGCGTTTTATTTATGTAATTGACACACATAATAAAAACGAGAGCACACAATGAGCAAGCATCATCCACACACCCAATGTATCCATGGCCCACAAAAAGCCAATGATCCCCATGGCGCATTAACCTCGCCATTATACCAAACATCGACATTTCATTTTGAAAATGCTGCGCAGGGTGCTGCACGGTTTGCTGGCGATGAGCCAGGTTATATTTATACGCGTTTGGGTAACCCTACCACCACTGAACTTGAACAAAAAGTGGCGCAATTAGAGGGCTGTGAGGCTGCAGCGGCAACGGCTACAGGTATGGGAGCGGTATCGGCTTCGGTACTGAGCTTTTTATCACAAGGCGATCACTTAGTTGCATCAAGTGCGCTTTATGGCTGCACCTTTGCTTTTTTTGCGCATATGTTGCCGCGTTGGGGCATTGAAGTCACCTTTGTGGATATGACCAATGAAGATGAGTTACGTGCTGCAATAAAGCCAAACTCAAAAATGATATTTGCAGAGACACCGATAAACCCGACGATGGCCGTTATTGATTTAGCACTTATTGGTGATGTAGCAAAACAGCATAATTTAATAAGTGTGGTCGACAATACCTTTTTAACGCCGCTGCTACAGTCACCTAAACAATACGGCATCGATATTATTATGCACAGTGCTACCAAGTATTTAAATGGTCACGGCGATGTAGTCGCAGGTATTGTGTGTGGATCCCTTGAGCACATTACACAGATTAAAATGACGGTGTTAAAAGATATAGGCGCGACGATTAGCCCACACGATGCATGGTTAATTAACCGAGGTTTAAAAACATTAGCTATACGGGTAGAGCGTCATTGCCAGAGTGCGCAAACGATTGCTGAATATTTAGAGGCTCACCCTCAAGTGAGTAAAGTGTACTATCCTGGACTGAAGTCGCACCCAGGTCATCGGTTTATTGGTAAGCAAATGAAAGCTGCTGGCGGTGTTATTGCTTTTGAAATTAAAGGGAGTTTAACCGACGGTGAGCAGTTTATTGATAGCATGAAGCTATGTACTTTAGCGGTTAGCTTAGGCGATGCTGAAACACTTATTCAACACCCTGCATCGATGACCCATTCGCCTTACACACCCGAAGAAAGATTAGCAGCCGGAATTAGTGATGGTTTAATTCGCTTATCTGTTGGGCTTGAAGATGTTAACGATATTATTAACGATTTCAACCAAGCATTTACTAAAATATCGTAAAGTGTAATTTATTATTTACAGAAATATAGGTCTGTAAGTGCTTTTAAATATAGGGTGTCTTTTTAGCTTTGCTCTAGTGTAATTATAAATTTACGACATTCGTATTCTGCGAAAGTATTGATCTGAGTCAAGCTATTAAACTTTTGTTCACTTTTGCATAGTATGGCTACATCGAATAGCCGAGCATGTGGCTATTATTTTGACACCGATTTAGGGTTTAAACCCAAAGAAGGTATTTATGGCTAAAGCAAGTAATTACACCTCTAAAACACCAGATGAAAATGGCGTTATACATTGGAGCGATGAAGAAAATAAAATTTGGTCTGAGCTTGTAGCACGCCAACTTGCGTGCATTGAAGGCAAAGCCTGTGACGAGTATATGAAAGGGTTAAAAAAAATTAATCTACCGCATGATCGTATTCCACAGCTAAGTGAGCTAAACGAAGTGCTATTGGCAACAACAGGTTGGCAAGTAGCACCTGTACCTGCACTTATCGACTTTGATGAGTTTTTTAGACTACTGGCCAACAAGCAGTTTCCTGTTGCTACGTTTATTCGTAGCCGTGAAGAATTTGATTATTTACAAGAGCCCGATATTTTTCACGAAATATTCGGCCACTGTGCCATGCTAACAAATCCTGACTTTGCTGAATTTACGCATAAGTACGGGCAACTAGGTTATGCGGCAGAGAAAAAAGACCGCGTTTATTTAGCGCGCATGTATTGGTTTACGGTCGAATTTGGTTTGATGCAAACCGAAAAAGGATTACGTATTTACGGGGGCGGTATTTTATCAAGCCCAGGAGAAACCCAATACGTGTATTCAGATACACCAGAAATTAATCCAATGAATGTGCTAGATGTGCTGCGCACGCCATACCGTATTGATATTATGCAGCCGCTGTACTACACCATTAATTCGATTCATGATCTGTTTGAAATATCGCAAATGGATATAATGACTTTAGTTGAGCAAGCTAAGGCGCTTGGTTTACACGAGCCGAAATTTCCCCCAAAAGAAAAATTAGCTAGTTAGTTTTTTAATAAAAGTAACACTAGAATTAAGGATTTAAAATGTCTTCATTAAGTGAACAAAAATGTGAAGCCTGTCATGCAGATGCTCCAAAAGTATCAGATGCAGAATTGGCTGAATTAATTAAAAAAATCCCTGATTGGGTGCCGGAAGTACGCGACGGTATTATGCAATTAGAGCGCGTTTATAAGTTTAAAAACTTTAAGCAGGCCATTGCATTTACTAATAAAGTTGGCGATATGGCTGAAGACGAAGGCCATCACCCTGGTCTATTAACCGAATGGGGTAAAGTAACTGTTACTTGGTGGAGCCATTCAATTAAAGGTTTGCATAAAAACGATTTTATTTGCGCTGCTAAAACAGATGATGTGTTTAACGCGCTGTAATTAATTATATTTGAGTAAATAAAAAGGCACTTTACAGTGCCTTTTTTATTTTTAATTACCCTTTTACCAATATTGACTGCATCTGTTAAGCTTTATCGGTATTTAACATGTCATCATGTTCGGCCATATCCCAAGGTAGTTCGCCTGGGCTATTACCTAGAAAGTGTAAGTAGTTCTCAAACTGATCAAGAATATCTTTCACAATATCATCTTCAGTGTAGCCATAAACATCGTATGACAGACCTCCACGACGTAAAAACACGTCGGCCTTATAATACTTTTCAGCATCGTTGTTATCAGGCTTTAGCTCTGAGTAAACAAAGCTTGGCATAGGATGCTCGGTAAGGCGAATATCATAAACAAAATCCACATGTTCATGGCGCAGTACCGTTAAATGAGCGCGGCCTAAATCCGTATCAAATTCCACCACTGCATGCCATTGTCTAGATTTCAATTCTGCTTGTACGGCTTTCATTGCCTCAACTACCACGCTACCAATAAAAGTATGTACTTTTTCTTTATTAGGGTAATTGACCATAGCCGCTAAACGGCGTTTCCAGTGAGACAAGTTAATGTTGCGGCTATTAAGAGTATGTGCTTGCAAGCTAGTGTCTCGATGGCCTTCAATTTTTAGAGCTCGCCAAAGCCCCGCAGTGGCAATTAGCATAATAATAGCAAAGGGTAAGGCACTGGCTATGGTCATGGTTTGCAGCGCACTAAGTCCGCCTGCCACTAATAAAACAGCCGCCACAGCACCTTCTAGTACCGCCCAAAACACGCGTTGCCAAGCCGGCGTATTAATGCTTCCTCCAGAGGCGAGTGAATCAATGACTAAAGAGCCTGAATCAGATGATGTAACAAAAAAAGTTATGATCAAAATGACAGTGAGCAGTGAAATGAAAAATGACAGTGGTAACACTTCAAATAATTGAAATAATGCGACGGCATGATTTGCTTGCACATCGCCAATAAGGGTATCAAATCCCTCATTCATAATTAAGTTAAGTGCGGTATCACCAAAGACTGAAAACCATAAAAAGGTAAAAATAGTGGGAACTAACATTACCCCAACAACAAATTGTCGGATGGTTCTGCCGCGGCTAATTTTTGCGATGAACATTCCAACAAATGGCGCCCACGCAATCGTCCAGCCAAATATAAATAAAGTCCAGTTCCCAATCCAATCACTGCGACTATAGGCTTGTAAGTTAAAGGTCCGCTCAACAATACCACTAAGATAACTGCCGGTATTTTGTAAAAATGATTCTAAGATGTGAATAGTTGGGCCAATGAAAAACACAAAAGTCATTAGTGAAACCGCTAAGGTCATATTCACAATTGATAATCGCTTGACCCCTTTATCCATACCGGCCACTACTGAGAGCGTAGCTGCGGCAGTAATTACGGCAATCGCGGTAATTTGCACTGTGGTATTAATAGGGATGTTTGGCCATAAGTAATGTAGGCCAGCATTTATTTGGGTAACCGAAAGCCCTAGTGTAGTGGCAATACCAAATAAAGTACCTAATATGGCAAATACATCCACAGTATGGCCGATTGGGCCATAAATTTTATCGCCAATAAGTGGATACAAGGCAGAGCGAATAGACAGTGGTAAGCCATGGCGAAATGCAAAATAAGCAAGCACTAAACCAACAATTCCATAGATAGCCCAAATATGAAATCCCCAATGGAAAAAGGCAATTTGCATTGCTTGTTTGGCGGCATCAACGGTTTCAGCCGCACCCGATGGGGGAGATGCATAATGCAGAACGGGTTCAGCAACACCAAAATAAAGCAGTGCCACGCCGTAACCGGCAGAAAAGAGCATGGCAAACCATTCACCAAAGCTGTATTGTGGCTGTGCATGATCGGGGCCTAGTTTTATATTCCCCCAGCTAGAAGCCGCGACTGAGACAATAAATACCAAGAAAATAGCGACAGACAACATATAAAACCAGCCAAAGGTTTCTGTTATCCACGCAAGGGCCACACTAAATGCCTGACCTGCGAGTTCAGGGTTACTACTTGTACCAATTACCAAAAGTAGAATAATAAATACTGCAGGCAAAAATACAGGTAGCAAAATGGTTGAGCGTAAAGCAGTTTTTGTCATATTAATCCTTAATATTAATTGCTAACTTTCAAGTATGCCTGACTACCTTATTACAAATTCACTAGGGTTGGCTAATTTTGCAGCTTAAAAATGTCACTTTTTTAAATTAAAGTTAATATTTACAGCAGCTTGGTTTTAAAAAGAAAGTAAGAGAAATTTGATATAGGAGTGTTAATGCAGCTGTTTTAGAGGGGGATAGACTTTTACATGCTTAGGACTAAACATAGTCTTAGTGTTTCCAATCACATTGTTTTACCAGCTCAAACCAAGGGCTGGTAAAGTCTTTAGCGACAATAGGGGGGGTAAGGTTACAGCTACATCTAGCTTGTTGGCTAAATAGCGCGCGACCAGTTGTTTCATTTTATCGCTTTCTAATTGCTCATACGCTGTTTGTAACTGTTGTTTGTCTTTTTGGCTTATAAAACCCCCGGTCAAATTTTTGTAGCCTATTTCAAGCCAAAAAAGTAATGCTTGTTTCGCTTCATTGGGAAAGGCATGGGTTAATGTGGCCGTTGGGCTATAGAGTCGCTCAAAATTAATTTGCTGCTCTTGAATCAAAAAAACCATTAATAAATTAAGCCCGGTTGAGATTTGCCCCGCGCGTTTATCAATGTTTTGGTTATTTCTTAATGCACTTCTAAAATAGCGCTCAGCTTCGGGTATATTGCCCTCATCCAGGGCTAAATAACCTAAGTTACTTTCCATCAGTGCGGTTACATTGGGAAGCTGTAATTGTGTGGTGATCTTATGACTGTCGAGGTATAAAGCACGCGCTTTTGCAAAGTTATCTTGCGAGCGAGCAACCAATGCCATACTGTTGGTGAGTGTTAAGCGTTGACGATCGTTTTGCGCATATTTTTAAGCACATTTAAATGAGTACTGGGCATCGTCTAAATATTCTGCATGGCGAAGCCATATTCCCAAGGCACTCATAATGGTGGTCAGTTTTTGTTTGAAATAATCAGTTTGATGATGCTGAAATATTGCGTCAATCGATGTATAAAGCTCGTCATAGTGACTTGTAGGAACTGCTGTACGGGCATAGATAAGATGCCAGCGGATAAATAATTCTGGCGGCATGAGTTGTAACCCTGTGAGGTTTTCTAAAATAGTAATAGATTGAGCTGGATTAACAGTAAGATAATCTTCGGCTTCGTCTAATTTTTTTTCAAAGGTATTGAAGTCATTAGCAAAGACGTGTTTTGAACATAATAATATCAACCAACTTATTACAAAAAGCCGCAACAACTTAACCTCGACAATCGAACTATGCGTTAATTCACTATAGTTGTAGGCATCTAACAAAGCAACGCAATTAAAGGGGACAGGTTTGTGAGAAAGTATTTTAAAATCACTAAAAAAGCCCTAAAGCTATACAAGCTTAGGGCTTTTTCTGTATGTAATTAAATTTTAGCGAATACACATTAACTTAATGTGTCGTTGGGTTTCGTTTTATTCAACCCAACCTACGTTTAACATCAACCTGCTTAGCGCTAACAGCTAAAAACTTACAGCTGCTCTTAATCATCAATCGAGCGCAGTAGGGCATTAATGCCCACTTTTTCGCGAGTTTGTTTATCTACTTTTTTCACAATAATAGCCGCATACAAGCTATGGCTGCCATCTTTTGAAGGTAGAGCACCGGGTACCACAACCGCGCCGGCAGGTACGCGGCCATAGTGAATTTCACCGGTTTCACGGTCGTAAATACGGGTACTTTGGCTAATGTAAACCCCCATTGAAATAACGGCGCCTTCTTCAACAATTACGCCTTCAACAATTTCGGAACGTGCGCCAATAAAACAGTTGTCTTCAATGATGGTAGGATTTGCTTGTAACGGCTCTAAAACGCCGCCTATGCCTACGCCGCCAGATAAGTGTACATTCTTACCAATTTGAGCACATGAGCCCACTGTCGCCCATGTATCAACCATGGTGCCATCGTCAACAAATGCACCTATGTTTACGTACGATGGCATTAATACGACATTTTTACCTACAAAGCTGCCTTTACGAGCAACGGCGTTGGGTACGACACGCATGCCGCCTTGCTGAAATTGCTCCGGCGTGTAGTCGCTAAATTTAAGCGGTACTTTGTCGTAAAATTGGTTTACGCCGTCGTTCATTGGCTGATTTTCACGAATTCTAAATGAAAGTAGTACTGCTTTTTTAAGCCACTGGTGAACAACCCATTCGCCTGAAATTTTCTCTGCAACGCGAGCAGCGCCGCTATCTAATAGCTCAAGCGCATCTATAATCGCTTGTTTAACATCGCTTGATACTGTAGCAGGGCTAATGCTGTCGCGGTTATCCCACGCATTTTCAATCATGGTTTTTAAATCTGACATAGTGTCCTCTTATTCAATTTCGGCGTTGAGTTTTTTACGTAATGCCTGATGAATTTTTGCTTGCTCTTCATCAGTCAGCGCTTGATATTCGTTATTTGATACCACAAAGAAATCTTCTGCACGTTCGCCTACCGTGGTAATACGTGCGGCATGTATGTGGAGTAAGTAAGCTTGAAAAACCTCGGCTATTTTAGTTAATAGCCCGGGTATATCAACCGCTTGAATTTCTATTAAGCTACGATCCTTACGAGGGTGCGGACGCAGTATAATTTTAGGTTTAATATTAAAGTCTTTAAAACGCTGTGATCGGCTCTTTTTAAAGCGTATTTTTTTACGTGGATCATGAAGCGCTTGCTCTAATCCGCGTTTAATCGATTGGGCGCGGCTACTGGCAATCGGATCGCCGTTAACTTCTAATATAACAAAGTTGAACAGTACGTAGCCATCTTTGGTGGTCAGTACTTGGGCGTGCTGAATTTGCGCTTTTTTAGAGCCAATAACACTAACCAGTCGAGCAAAGAGCGCACCTGAATAGGGGCTATAAGCAAACACTTGGGTACCGCCATGCATCGCTTTTTTAGAAACGATAACACTGGGCTGGCTTAAATCAGTACACTTGAGTAAGTGCTCAGTATGCCAAGAAATTTGTTGCTCACTAAAAGCGGTAAAGTAATTTGCTTTAAAACGGCTCCAAATTAAGTCAATTTGCTCCTCGTGATAATGCAAATTAAGCAGGCGTTGCTTAGCTTGGTGTTTTTTATCACGAATTTGGTCGCGTTGATCCATTGGGTTTTCAAGCCCAAGGCGCAAGGCGCGCTGTGTGTGCAAATAAAGCTCGCGCAGCAGCGTGTTTTTCCAGTCATTCCATAGGTTGTCATTGGTGGCTCGAATATCAGCCACGGTTAAACAATAGAGGTAATCGAGTTGGCGTTCGGTTTTTACTCGCGATGCAAAATCTTTTATTACATCGGGGTCGTTAATATCTTTACGCTGCGCAGTTACCGACATAAGTAAGTGATTGCTTACCAACCACGCTATGAGTTTACCATCTGAAGAGGCAAAACCATGCAGCTTTGAAAACGCTATGGCATCAACAGCGCCCAGCTCTGAGTGATCGCCACCACGCCCCTTAGCAATATCATGAAAAATACCAGCCAAATACAGTAATTCGGGTTTATCCATGCGCGTAACTATTTCACTGCAAATTGGAAAGTCACTAATGCTGGTTTTATCGAAGTATTGGTAAATATTATTAATTAATTTATGGGTATGTTCATCTACGGTATAGGCATGAAACAAATCAAACTGCATTTGGCCAAAAATATTGCGCCACTGAGGAAGGTAAGCGGCAATCATGCCGTGCTTATGCATTAGCGTAAATGCACGGCCCATGCCGTTAGGGTGCTTTATAATACGTAAAAAAGCTTCGCGGCACGCGGCATAATCTTGTAAGTCACCTAATAGGCGACGACGTACTTGGCGGATAGTTCGAATGGTACTTGGGTATATATGGGTAATTTCTGGGTGATCAGCAATGTGCTCAAATAATACAAAAAGTTGGTCACGCCTAAAAAATACTGACGGACTTTTTACCCGAATTTGATGGCCAACGCGTTCAAAATTACGATCAAGTTCTTCAACAGTGGCTTGGCTGCTGTCTGGTGAAATACTTTGCTCAAAGTACGAAAGTAGCATTTGATTAAGTTCACGCACCCGGCTCATTATTCTGAACAAGCGTTTCATCATGCGCTCAACAGAGGCTTTACCATCACTACCAAAACCCAAAATTTCAGCCGCTTGCGGTTGGTGATCGAATAATAAACGGTTTTCTGAGCGACCCGCGGCTAAATGCAAAGCAAAGCGAATGTTCCATAAATTTTCAAGGCACTCTAACAGTTCTTGGTATTCTTCGTGAGTTAGGTAGCCGTGATTTATCAGCTCTTGCAGGGTTTCGGCTCTAAAGTGTTTTTTTGCAACCCAAATAATGGTTTGTAAATCGCGCAGCCCGCCTGGATTTTCTTTTATATTAGGCTCTAGATTATAAGCCGTACCATGACATTTTTTGTGGCGTAAATTTTGCTCTTGTACTTTTGCAACAAAGAACTCTCCAGAGCCCCATACAGGCCTTTCGATGAGGTGACTTTTGAGCTTTTCGAATTCAATATGGTTGCCGAAAATTAATCGGCTTTCTAGTAGGCTGGTGGCAAAGGTAACATCTTCACGTTTTTGCTCTATGGCTTGTTCAATGGTACGTACACTGTGACCTATTTCTAAATTAAGATCCCACAGCATAGTGACAAACTGGCCAATTTTTTCGCAAATATCATCGTTAGGCTGTTTCGTAACAAGTAATAAAAAGTCTATATCAGAGTAGGGATGTAGCTCGCCGCGACCATAACCTCCTACAGCAATTAAAGCGAGATCTGGCTCGTGGGCTAAATCGAAAACATGAAAGAGTTTAATCAGTAACCGGTCTATAAATTCTGCACGGGCGTTTATTAGATTACCAACGGGTTGTTTTGAGAATTCATTATGCAACCATTTATAAAAATAGGCGGAGCAATCGCGGTATTCGCTAAGTTGCTGAGCATCATTGAGCAACTTTTTTACTTTGTTAGGTAATGCCACTTAGGCTGGCTCCTATATATGGACTGCATTATAAGTCTTGGATTAAGTTATTTTTATACTGTGTTTGCTGCAAAGGAAATAAATCATGTTATTTCCCTTTGCAGCAAACCACTTAATCTGTACGCAGGCTAAAGCCTGTTATTACTATGATTAAGCACACACTACTATTAGTGCTCGATGATTCTATCGATAGTATCATCTGATCGTAGTGTTAAAATTTCAACACCATTTTCAGTTACCAGTAAGGTATGTTCCCACTGAGCTGATAAACTACGGTCTTTTGTTACCACAGTCCAGTCGTCTTTTAGTAATTTACATTGGCGTTTGCCTGCATTGACCATGGGCTCGATTGTTAAACACATACCGGCTTTTAATGTTTCGCCTGTACCTGGTTTTCCGTAATGCATTACCTGTGGTTCTTCATGAAATTCACTGCCAATACCGTGCCCGCAGTATTCACGTACGATAGAGTAATTAAAGCTCTCTGCATATTTTTGAATAGCTGCGCCAATATCACCAAGGCGAACACCCGGTTTTACCATTTTAATGGCAAGGTAAAGGCTTTCTTGGGTCACTTCTGCAAGGCGTTTGCCTTGAATGTTAGGTGTGCCAACATGGAACATTTTTGAAGTATCACCATGGTAACCATCTTTAATAACAGTAATGTCAATATTGACACTGTCACCGTCTTTTAATGCTTTGTCGTTCGGAATTCCGTGACAAATTACATGATTTACCGAGGTACAAATTGATTTTGGAAAACCATGATAATTAAGAGGAGCAGGTACAGCATCTTGCACATTAACAATATAATCATGACAAATTGTATTTAACTCATCGGTGGTGATACCTGGTACCACATGTGGTTCGATCATTTCTAGCACATCAGCAGCCAAACGGCCGGCTACACGCATTTTCTCGATTTCTTCAGGGGTCTTAATCACAGCGCTCATTGAGGCTCCAAAGTTGCGTTTTTAGATGATTATCGTCGCACAATTTTTGCACGAGACGTTGAGTATTTAATTTTAATATGGTATAAAGCGCGCCGTCTTTTTACAAATAAATTCTTAAATGATTTTTTGTATTTAAGGCAAACACAATTTTATTTTAACACACACACGTATCGTCACATACACTTGGGTGCATTTCAGTTTCATTTAACTGCGGTGTTGGTGCTATGGGATATGTGGAGGCCTAACCCTAAACAACTTAGAGGATTTACAAAATGGCAAACGTTTCAATGCGCGATATGCTTCAAGCTGGTGTTCACTTTGGTCACCAAGCACGTTACTGGAACCCTAAGATGAAGCCTTTCATCTTCGGCGCACGTAACCGTGTACATATCATCAACCTTGAGCAAACTGTACCAATGTTCAACACTGCACTTAAGTTTTTATCTAGTGCTGCTGCAAACAAAGGTAAAGTTCTTTTCGTTGGTACTAAGCGCGCAGCAAGCGAAGCAGTAAAAGAAGCTGCTTTACAAAGCGATCAATTCTTCGTTAACCACCGTTGGTTAGGCGGCATGTTGACTAACTGGAAAACAGTTCGTCAATCAATCAAGCGTCTTAAAGACCTTGAAGCTCAAAGCCAAGACGGTACTTTCGAGAAGTTAACTAAGAAAGAAGCGTTAATGCTTACTCGTGAAATGGACAAGCTTGAAAAAAGCCTTGGTGGTATTAAAAACATGGGTGGCCTTCCAGACGCTATCTTTGTAATCGATGCTGACCACGAGCACATTGCTATCCGTGAAGCTAACAACCTAGGTATCCCAGTTGTTGCAATCGTTGATACTAACTCTAACCCAGACGGTGTTGATTACATCGTACCTGGTAACGATGATGCTATCCGTGCAATCAACCTTTACACTAGTGCTGTTGCAGCTGCGATCACTGAAGGCCGTGAGAGTAACATCGTTGCTCAAGCTGAAAAAGATGACTTCGTAGAAGCTGAGTAATTAGCTGTCATCAAGTCTTCATCTTTTAAAGGTGAAGACTTGCTATTCTTGTGGAGCGGGTAACCCGCTTATCTAAACCTGATTTCAGATTTGAGGATTTACTAATGGCTGTAACTACTGCCCTAGTTAAAGAATTACGCGAGCGTACTGGCGCTGGCATGATGGATTGTAAAAAAGCGTTAACTGAGACTGATGGTGACATCGAGTTAGCGATTGAAAACATGCGTAAGAGCGGTGCTGCAAAGGCTGCTAAAAAAGCAGGTAACATCGCTGCTGAAGGTACTATCATCATCAAGCAAAACGCGGGTGTTGCAGTACTTGTAGAAGTTAACTGTCAAACTGACTTCGTTGCTAAAGATGCAAGCTTCCTAGCATTTGCTAACAAAGTTGCAGATGCTGCTATCGCTGACACTACATCTATCGAAGACTTACAAGCTAAGTTTGAAGAAGACCGTGTTGAGCTAGTAACTAAAATTGGTGAAAACATCAATGTACGTCGTCTTCAGTACATCACTGGTGAGCAATTAGTTGAGTACCGTCATGGCGAGCGTATTGGTGTTGTTGTTGCGGGTGTTGCTGATGAAGAAACACTTAAGCACGTTGCAATGCACGTTGCTGCTTCAAACCCAGACTACCTAACGCCAGATGACGTACCTGCTGATGTTGTTGAAAAAGAAAAGCAAGTACAAATCGACATCGCGATGAATGAAGGCAAGCCTGCTGAAATCGCTGAGAAGATGGTTGTTGGTCGTATGAAGAAATTTACTGGTGAGGTTTCTCTTACTGGTCAAGCTTTCATCATGGAACCGAAAAAATCTGTTGGCGAAATTCTTAAAGAGAAAAACGCAACAGTTACTGGCTTTGTACGTATGGAAGTTGGTGCAGGTATCGAGAAGAAAGAAGAAGATTTTGCTGCTGAAGTTGCTGCTCAAATTGCAGCTGCTAAAGGTCAGTAAGACATACTATTTGTGATGCAAAAGGAAAATACATGCAATTAAAGTACTATTTGCTTTTGCGTCACGCTTAGAAATTCTTTAAAATAACCGCGCTTTTATGTTTAACATAAGCGCGGTTATTTTTTATCCATAATTCAATAAAAGTTGGCCCCAAAACTATGACTATCAATCGCAAACCTATTTTTAGACGTGTTCTTCTCAAATTAAGTGGTGAAGCTTTAATGGGAGACGAAGGCTTCGGCATCGACCCTAAAGTTTTAGATCGTATGGCACAAGAAATTAAAGAGCTCGTAGAACTCGACGTAGAAGTGGGTTTAGTTATTGGTGGCGGTAACTTTTTACGCGGTGGCTCATTAGCCGAAGCGGGCATGAATCGCGTCGTTGGTGACCACATGGGTATGCTTGCAACCGTCATGAATGGTCTTGCTATGCGTGATGCGTTGCACCGTGCATTTGTAAATTGTCGCTTAATGTCAGCTATCCCATTAAATGGCGTATGTGATGCCTATAACTGGGCAGAAGCCATTAGCTTATTAAAAACAGGTCGCGTTGTTATTTTTGCCGCTGGTACGGGTAACCCGTTCTTTACAACTGACTCTGCAGCGTGTTTACGTGGCATTGAAATTGAAGCTGACACAGTAATTAAAGCAACCAAAGTAGATGGTGTATTTAGCGATGATCCGGTTAAAAACCCAGATGCGACACTTTACCGTCACTTAAGCTACAATGAAATTATTGATAAAGAACTAAAAGTAATGGATTTAGCGGCATTTACATTAGCTCGCGACCATAATATGCCATTGAGCGTATTTAATATGAATAAATCAGGCGCATTAAAACGCGTAATAATGGGTGAAGAAGAAGGAACCCTTATTTCTTCACAAGCCTCAGATGAAGTTAGTAACTAGATTAGGATTAAACCGTGATTAACGATATTCAAAAAGATGCGCAAGCGCGCATGCAAAAAAGTGTAGCAGCACTTGGTAGTCAATTATCTAAAATTCGTACTGGCCGTGCTCATCCTGCAATTTTAGACGGCATCATGGTGTCGTACTACGGCGCACCAACACCGTTAAACCAAGTTGCAAATGTAACAATTGAAGACTCACGTACATTGGCTATTGGTGTATTTGATAAGTCATTAGCGCAAGCTGTTGAAAAAGCGATTATGGCATCTGACCTTGGTTTAAATCCAATGTCTGCAGGCACAGTGATCCGTGTACCACTTCCTCCATTGACTGAAGAACGTCGTAAAGATTTAATTAAAATCGTACGTGGTGAAGTAGAAGGCGGTCGTGTTGCTATTCGTAACATTCGTCGTGATGCAAATGGCGATATTAAAAACTTATTAAAAGATAAAGACATCTCTGAAGATGAAGCGCGTCAAGCTGAAGATGCTATCCAAAAAATCACTGATAAGTTTATCAAAGAAATGGATACGCAACTAACAGCGAAAGAAGCTGAGTTGATGGAAATCTAATTGCTAATCTAGGCTCGGATTAACAGCTTTACTGAAGTAACTAAGTCGTTGTTTATATGCCTTCGCACTTAACTTTAATTGTGTGATTTTAAAGGGTAACAGATTGTATTTACTCTTTGCTATTGGCTCGATTATCAGTAAATACAAGGTTGTTTGCTGTATAATTATTTGCTTTATGTAGATTTATTATCACGGGTACAGGTTAAAATTATTAGTTTTGAAACGCCGTCTGGGGTATACTAGGCGGCGTTTTTTTATGGAATACACAAAATTTATGGTTCTAGACGCTGATACAATTTCACAGCAATGTTTACCTAAACATGTTGCCATCATCATGGATGGGAACGGGCGTTGGGCACAAGCTAGAAATAGACCTCGTGTATATGGGCATAAAAAAGGCGTGGATGCAGTTCGTCAATCCGTGCAGTTTTGTACTAAATTAGGAATACAATCGTTAACCTTATTTGCTTTTAGTAGTGAAAACTGGCGCCGCCCTGAAGACGAAGTAAATACACTTATGGAGCTTTTTTTATTTGTACTGAGTAAAGAAGTTAAAAAGCTGCATAAAAATAACGTAAAACTAACCATCATTGGAGATTTATCTCGATTCTCTGAAAGCTTGCGGGCTAAAGTACATACAGCTCAAGAACTAACAGCGAACAATACCGGGCTGCACTTAAATGTTGCTGCAAATTACGGTGGTCGCTGGGATATGACTCACGCTGCTAAGCAAGTTGCTTTACAAGTAGCGAATGGAGAAATTGACCCAGCAGATATTACAGAAGAACATATTGCACAGCATATGAGTATGGCAGATCAAGCTCAGCCTGATTTATTGATCCGTACCGGTGGCGATGTCAGAATTAGTAACTTTTTACTTTGGCAGGCAGCCTACGCTGAACTTTATTTCACGAATACACTTTGGCCTGATTTTAATGAAGCTGCTTTTGCAGAGGCCATTGCATGTTACGTTGCCAGAGAGCGACGTTTTGGTTGCACGGGCGAACAAATAAAACAATTACTCGCTTAAACCTAAAATAGATTAAGGGTCATCATTTTGTTAAAACAACGTATTTTAACCTCACTAGTGCTAGCGCCATTAGCACTGGCTTTGGTTTTTTACACCCCACTAACGTTATTTAGTTATTTTGCGGGTGCTATTGTATTAATGGGCGCGTGGGAATGGTCTGCCTTTATGGGACTATGCGATAAGCTAAAACGTGGCGCCTTTGTGTTATTAGTGGCTGTATTACTAGGGTTACTCAATTTGCATTGGCCCATAGAGACTCTATGGCAGAACGGCAAGCTTGTAGGCGATGCTAATTACTTATTTACCTTGTCGTTTTCTTGGTGGTTGGTAGCCAGTTATTTAGTGTGGCGTTACCCTGCTATGGCGAAAGGGTGGAACGAAGGGCTTGTGATGCGCGGCATTGCTGGTTTATTGACCTTAGTACCGCTATGGCTTGCACTTAACACACTGCGTAGTGCGCAATATACGGAATCTACTCACTATGGCTCTATGCTCATTTTAGTTGTATTAGGCATTGTATGGAGTGCCGATATAGGCGCTTACTTTACAGGTAAAAGTTTTGGTAAACATAAGTTAATGCCTAAAGTTAGTCCAAATAAAACCATAGAAGGCCTCGCAGGTGGCGTGGTTGCTGCGGTGTTATTTGTACTGGCTTTTTGTTATTACACTAACGTTGATACCTCTGTATGGCCTATTTATGCAGTTATGACAGCGTTTATTGCCTTGTTTTCTGCGGTAGGTGATTTACTTGAGAGTATGTTTAAGCGCGAAGCGGGACTTAAAGATAGCGGCAGTTGCCTACCTGGGCACGGTGGTATTTTAGACCGTATTGATAGTTTAACTGCGGCAGCACCGATGTTTGTTATTTGCTTTGCTTGGACGCTTAGCTTATGAGTGCTGTGCAACAACTGGTTATTTTGGGTGCGACGGGGTCGATAGGTCTTAGCACGTTAGATGTTGTTGCAAGAAACAAACAGCAATTTAAAGTTTTTGCATTGACCGCAGGACAAAATGCAAAAAAAATGGCTGAACTGTGTATAGCTCACCAGCCTCGTTATGCTGTAATGGCATCTGAATCGGCGGCTAAGCAGCTTTCTGCGCTTTTAAAGTATGAGAGTAAAACGCAAGTAATGCATGGCGAGAAAGCCATGAGTGAGCTCTGTGCTCATGGTGATGTTGATACGGTTATGTCAGCGATTGTCGGTGCAGCCGGATTACTACCTACTTTGAGCGCTGTTGAAGCGGGCAAAAAAGTATTGCTTGCCAACAAAGAGTCACTGGTGATGTCGGGTCAGTTATTCATTGATAAAGTTAAAAAGCATCAAGCAACTTTATTACCCATCGACAGCGAGCATAATGCTATTTTTCAGTGTTTACCCAGTGCTTTACAAAATACCCAAGGGCAAGCAAGGCTTGGGCAACATGGGGTTAGCAAAATTTTATTAACTGGCTCAGGTGGCCCGTTTTTAAATCGTGATATCAATACCCTTAACACCGTTAGCGTCAGTGAAGCTGTTGCTCATCCTAATTGGTCTATGGGGCAAAAAATATCAGTAGACTCAGCTACGATGATGAACAAAGGCTTAGAGTTTATTGAGGCTAAATGGTTATTTAACTGTGATGCCAGCGATATTGATGTGGTGATTCATCCTCAAAGTATTATCCATTCTATGGTGCAATACCAAGATGGCTCTATTTTAGCGCAAATGGGAAACCCCGATATGCGCACCCCGATAGCGCATGCACTTGCGTATCCAGAGCGAATTGATGCGGGTGTTAAACCGTTAAATTTTTCTGATATTTGTGATTTTTCGTTCACCAAACCTGACTTCTCGCGTTACCCCAATTTAAAGCTTGCAATTGCAGCCTGTGATGCAGGCCAAGGAGCCACCACCACCGTTAATGCGGCTAATGAGATTGCAGTTAATGCGTTTTTACAGGGGCAGATTAGGTTTACCGATATTTATAAAGTGAATGCGCAAACATTAGACGCCGCACAATTTACTGATGCGAAAACTCTCGATGAAATTTTAGAGTGTGACCGTTTAGCACGCATCAGCGCTGCGCAGTTTATAACAAAAGTGGTGCATTGATATGTTCGATTTTTTTTGGAATTTAGGTTCGTTTATACTCGCACTAGGCATTTTAGTGACCGTTCATGAATATGGTCATTTTTGGGTTGCGCGTAAAGCGGGTGTAAAGGTACTGCGCTTTTCAATTGGTTTTGGTAAACCCTTACTAAAATGGCACGATAAATATAATACTGAGTACGTTATTGCGGCAATCCCGCTGGGCGGATACGTGAAAATGCTCGACGAGCGTGTTGATGAAGTGCCTGCCAATCAACGTCATTTATCGTTTAATGCTAAATCAGTTCAAGCCCGCATAGCCATTGTGGCAGCAGGGCCCATGGCGAACTTTTTGTTCGCTATTTTTGCTTTAGCGGTGATGTACATGGTAGGTGTGCAAACCATAAAACCAGTTGTGGGTAGTGTTGTTGAAGGCAGCCGAGCTGAACAAGCCGGTATTATGCCAACCCAGCAAATTATTAAAATTGGTGATGACGACATAAGTAATTGGCAAGATGCGACCTTTTCTTTGATGTCTCATTTAGGTGATAAAAGCGTTGCCGTAACCTTACGTAACGAAAATTATCAGCAAACAGTGCAAACGCTTAACCTAGATGGTTGGAAGCTTGATCAACAAGATGTACCGCCGCTCACTTCGTTAGGTATTGTACCGTTTCGTCCTCAGGCAACCTTGGTTATTGCCGCTATTACTAAAAACTCAGCTGCTGAACAGGCTAATTTACAGGTTAACGACGTTATTTTAGCTGTAAACGGCGAAACAATGAGCAGTTGGCAGCAATTAGTTAATCTTATTACTCAATCGGCTAACAAATCCTTACAATTTAGTGTAAAAAGACAAGATAGTATAAAAACAATAATAGTGACCCCAAACAGCCGAGTTGTCAGTAATGGTGTTGAACAAGGCTTTTTAGGTGTTGCTCCGGTTGTAGAGCAGTGGCCTGATGATTTTGTTGAGACTAGACATTATGGGCCACTAGATAGTATTGTGCTGGGCACAAAAGAAACATGGCGTTTAATTACGCTGAGTTTTGACATGATAGGTAACTTAATAACAGGCCAGGTGTCGGTTAAAAACCTAAGTGGGCCCGTCGGCATTGCAGTCGGCGCCGGCACCAGTGTTAGTTACGGATTAGTCGCATTTTTAAGCTTTTTAGCTTTGATAAGCGTTAACTTGGGAGTATTTAATTTACTTCCTCTGCCAGTGCTTGATGGTGGGCACTTAATGTATTACATAATTGAACTTTTTCGTAAAAAGCCAGTCTCTGAAAAGACACAAGAGTTTGGTTTTAAAGTGGGAGCCTTGCTACTCATTTTTCTAACATGTTTCGCTTTGTTCAATGATGTATCGCGCTTGTAGTTATGTAAGCGTGGTAACGACAAATTAGAACACGATTGTAAAGCTCGTAAATATTTAATTTTCGATGCTAAGCGGTAATACAGTTGTAAAGGATAAAGATAATAAAATGGCTATAAAAAAACATTTGGTAGTTTCAAGTTTATTGGGTGCAAGCTTTGCAGCCCTAGGCCAAAACTCCTTTATTGTTGAAGATTTAAAAGTTGAGGGATTGCAACGTGTTGCACTTGGTGCTGCATTAACGCATATTCCTATTAACGTGGGCGACAATGTTGATGAGTATACAATTTCAAAAACAATTAAGTCACTTTATCGCTCTGGTCACTTTGACAATATAAAAGCGTTACGTGATGGTAATAACGTTATTTTTAAAGTAACTGAACGTCCAACCATTAGCTTTATTGAATTTGAAGGCAATAAAGACATAAAAGATGAGCAGTTAAATCAGTCACTCGATCAACAAGATATTCGCCAAGGCGAGCCGCTTGATAAAACGGTAATCGATAACATCGAAAAAGGCCTGATTGAATTTTTTCACAGTATTGGTAAATACAATGCAAAAGTGGATATCAGTGTCACTAAATTACCACGTAATCGGGTTAAATTAAGACTTGAGTTTGACGAGGGCGATGCAGCCTCCATTCGTCAAATTAACTTAGTAGGCAATGAGCTTTTCTCAAACGAAGAGTTATTGCAACTAGTTGAGTCGCAGCAAGACTTACCATGGTGGCAGTTTATGGGTAGCGACCGCTATCAAAAACAAACCATTGAAGGCGATTTAGAGAAAATTCGCAGCTTTTATTTAGACCGTGGCTATTTACGCTTTAATATTGACTCAACTCAAGTATCAGTTAGCCCTGAACGTGAGTCTGTTTATGTAACGGCAAATATTACCGAAGGCGTTAAATACAAAGTGAAAGGCTTTGATTTCATCGGTGATTTACTCGGTCGTGAAGAATTAATAAAAAGTGTTATTCCACTGCGTACAGGCGAGCTTTATAACGGATCAGTGGTTACCTCATCAGAAGAATTTATCAAAAGCTACTTGGCGCGTTTTGGTTACGCCAATGCTGAAGTACGTACGATTCCAGAAATTGATGACGAGAACCAAGAAGTACAATTGACTCTGTCGGTTGACCCAGGCAAGCGTGTGTATGTTCGTCGAATTATTGTAGGTGGTAACCAAAACACGGCTGATGAAGTACTGCGCCGTGAAATGACACAGCTTGAAGGTGCATGGTTATCTAATCAAAACCTAGAGCGTTCTAAACTACAAATTCAACGTTTACCTTATATGGAAACCGTTGATTTTAATGTGGTGCCAGTTCCAGGTGTTGATGACCAAGTAGACGTTGACTTTACTGTTAAAGAGCAATCTGCGGGCAGCTTCAATGCCGGTCTTGCCTATGGCTCATACTTAGGTCTGCAGTTTAATATTGGTGTAACCGAGTCTAACTTTTTAGGCACAGGTAACCAAATTGGCTTTAATATTAATACTTCACGCGGTTCTGAGCGTGTCAGTGTGTCGTATACCGACCCTTACTTTACGCCGGATGGCGTATCGCAGGGCAGCAGTATTTTTTACAGTAACTACGATGCCAGTCAGTTTAGCTTGATTGACTATAAGTCAAAAAGTTATGGGTTAGGGACAAACATTGGTTTCCCAATTGATGCCATTAACCGTATTAATTTTGGCGCACGTTGGATAGAAGAACAATTGTCAGATATTGCTGAATATGAGCAAACACGTGTACTACGTGAAACCTTCTTAGATCCAGAAAATCCAGATGCGGGCTTTGAGTTTACCAAGTACGAGCTAAGTGTTGGTTGGTCACGTGTTACAGTTAACCGTGGTTTATTCCCAACGGCAGGTTCACGACAAACATTAAACTTAACAGCCACAACGCCAAACTCTGATTTACAGTACTTTAAATTAAATTATGACTCGCGTTTTTACTGGCCGATTTCTAACGATCATCGTTGGGTTTTCTCAACGCGTGCTGCATTAGGTTATGGTAATGGTTATGGCTCTACCAACGGCTATGATCAAACTTTACCGTTCCAAGAATACTACCGTATCACTGAAATGGAATTACGTGGCTTTGATAGAAATACCATTTTACCGCGTGCTGTTTCGCGTATACCGCAATCAATACCAGGTACGCCATCAGGTGATGGCACAACCACAGGCAACATTGGTGGGGCGTCAGAGTTTGACGTGCTAATACCACAAGGTCGTATTGGTGGTAATGCTAAAGCAGTGGCAGGTATGGAGCTTATTGTACCTACTCCATTCTTAGATGAAGAAAATACTAGCTCAGTGCGAACGAGTTTCTTTGTTGACGCTGCCAATGTATGGGATACCGAATTCAGTGTTGATCGCTATCAAAACTTAGATATTGATGAGCGTGCAAAATTAGATGATTATTCAGACCCAATGCGCTTTAGGGTTGCAACCGGTTTATCATTACAATGGATCTCACCTATGGGTCCTATGCTGATCAGCTTTGCGTATCCGTTGCAAAAAGAAGAAGATGACGATACCAAGACCATCAGTTTTAATATTAGTAACACTTTCTAAAGGAGTTTTTTGTGAAAAAATTATTCAAATCAACAGCTGTTGCCGTTTTAGCTACACTTATGATGGGTACATCAGTTAATGCTTTTGCTCATAAAGTGGGTATTGTAGATATGCAAGAAATCTACAAGCAGCTTCCACAAATGGCTAAAATTGAACAGTCTTTACAAACTGAATTTGCTGAGCGTCGTCAAGAGCTTGAAAAGTTACAAGGCGATATTCGCTTTGAAGCTGAAAAGTTTAAGCGTGAAAGCACCACAATGAGTCAAGATCAAAAAGACGCATTACGTGATAAAATTCAAGGTATGCAAAAAAACCTTGCTGAAAAGGGTCGTCCGTTAGAGCAAGAAATTAAAGCACGTCAAAATCAAGAGTTGGCTAAAGTTCAGACTCTAATCATTGAAACTATCCAAGAGATTGCTAAAAAAGGCGACTTCGACGAAGTTAAAGTAAAAGACACAACTATTTACTTTAATCCTAAAGAAGTAACTGATCTTTCTGAAAAAGTTGTAGACGCTGTAAGTAAGAAATAATTAATCTATGCAAAATTATACGCTTTCGCAAATTGCGGAACTTCTAGGCGCTGAGCTTCAAGGTGATGGCGCTTTAGAAATAAAAAAAATAGCGACACTTGCAAATGCCCAGACTGGGCATATTGCATTTTTAGCGAACAAGAAATATCGCTCTCAGCTTGAAACAACACAAGCCAGTGCTGTGATACTGGGTCCTGAGGATACGCCTTATTTTTCAGGCAACAAAATCATCGTCGCCAATCCGTATGTGAATTACGCTAAACTCGCTCAGTTAATGGATACCACGCCACGTAGTGCCATTAGTGGTATACACCCAAGTGCGGTTATACATGCCAGTGCGCAAGTCAGTAAAAGCGCATCCATAGGCGCGAATGTTGTAATTGAAGCTGACGCTGTGATTGGCGATAACGTACAAATTGGTCCGAACAGTTTTATTGGTGAACGTGTTAAAATAGGCTCAGGCACCAAACTATGGTCAAGTGTGAGCGTTTATCATGATGTTGAGATTGGCGCAGACTGTTTATTTCAAGCGAATACTGTTATTGGCAGCGACGGTTTTGGTTATGCGAATGAACGTGGTCAGTGGCTTAAAATTCCACAACTAGGCTCAGTGATCATTGGCGATAAAGTCGAAATTGGTGCAAGCACCACCATAGATCGTGGTGCACTCGATGACACTATTATTCACAGTAACGTTATTATTGATAATCAGTGTCAAATAGCACACAACGTTGAAGTTCAGTCAGGCACTGCAATTGCCGGTTGTACTGTACTTGCAGGCAGTGTCAGCATAGGTAAAAATTGCCAGATTGGCGGCATGACCGCAATTAACGGTCACATGTCTGTATGTGATGGTGTTATAATTACTGGTATGAGTATGGTGACTAAATCAATCACCGAACCGGGTATTTACTCATCCGGTATGCCTCATACGACTAACAAAGAATGGCGAAAATCAATTGCTCATTTGCGTAACCTTTCAGACATGAAGTCACGTCTAAAAGCGCTTGAAGCATTGAATAAGTCATGAACGTTGAACACTAATAAGGATGCTATTTTGGCAAACGAATTAAATAGCCTTGATATTCAAGAAATTTTAAGTTTATTACCGCACCGTTACCCGATGCTTCTGATTGATCGCGTTATAAATTTCACCCCTGGTGAATCGTTACATGCAATTAAAAACGTATCGATTAATGAACCCATTTTCACCGGCCATTTCCCAAACCAGCCGATTTTTCCTGGTGTGCTAATATTAGAGTCAATGGCACAAGCAACGGGTCTATTAGGGTTTAAAACGGTTGAAAATCGTAATGAAAACGAACTTTACCTATTTGCAGCCGTAGACAATGCTCGTTTCAAGCAGCCGGTTGTGCCAGGTGATACCATGCATCTTCATGTTAAGTTTTTGAAAGAGCGTCGTAACATATGGAAATTTGCGGCTGAAGCTAAAGTTGACGGCAAAACAGTGTGTAGCGCCGAAATCATGTGTGCTAGAAGAGAGTTTTAATTGTGATCCATGCTACGGCAATAATCGAATCGGGTGCAAAACTTGGTAACAATGTGTCAGTTGGACCATACAGTTACATCGGTAATGATGTTGTTATTGGTGATGACTGTATTATTGAGTCTCACGTTGTTGTTAAAGGGCCTGCTACTATTGGCTCTGGTAACCATATTTTTCAGTTTGCTTCTGTGGGCGAAGCCTGCCAAGACAAAAAATATAACAACGAGCCAACCAGCTTAATTATTGGCGACAACAATGTTATTCGTGAATGTGCGACTATTCATCGCGGTACAATCCAAGATGAAGGTGTTACCAAAATAGGTAGCAATAACTTATTTATGGCTTACACTCACGTTGCACACGATGCGGTGATTGGCGATAACGTTATTTTTGCAAATAATGCCAGTGTAGCGGGTCACGTTCATGTTGGTGATTGGGTTATTTTAGCGGGTAACTCAGGTGTGCATCAATTTTGTAAAATTGGTGCTCATGCATTTGTTGGTATGTATTCTGGTGTAAATAAAGACGTACCTCCTTTTGTTACCACCATTGGGATGCCAGCAGGCCCTGCAGCAATCAATACCGAAGGTATGAAACGCCGTGGTTTTGAAAGTGATGAGATAATGGCAGTACGCCGCGCTTATAAAGCGTTTTATCGCAAGAGCCTAGGCGTTGATGAAGCGATAGAATCGCTTTCAGAAGACGCTGAAAAATACCCAGCTGTTCAACTGATGATTGATTTTGTTAAAAGCTCAGAGCGCGGTATCGTGCGTTAATAAAGAGCATTTTAATTTATAAAAAAAACCACCTTTGAGTAATCAAGGTGGTTTTTTATTAGCTGATATTTGATTAATAACTCAGCCATGAAGTGCATGTTGCTGTGTTTATTAAATTCAGTCTCTACTCAGGCTTACCTTATTACACTCCCTACACATTTTCCTATAAAGTATAAATAATGAAACGGATAAAGTTAGTATTTATTTCAGTATTATTAGTGATTTTGACCGCCTGTAGTACTGCGCCAAGTAATATAAATAATCAACAAAGTGATATGTCAGAGCGAGGTAAAGCATCATTTTATGCTGATAAATACCACGGCCGAACTACTGCCAGTGGCGAGCGATTTAGCCAACAAGCAGCAAGTGCTGCGCACCTAAGACTCCCATTTGGTACAAAAGTGAAAGTTACCAATATTGCTAATAATAAGTCTGTAGTGGTCAGAATTAATGACAGGGGGCCTTATATTCGGGGGCGAATTATTGATTTATCTAAGGCGATGTTTAAAAAAATAGCCGACCCTAAAGTCGGCGTTATTGATGTAACGGTCACCGTTATTGATAAAAGTAATACTGCTAAGGACTAAAAGCGGGTCGTTAACGCCACATAGTCAGGGTGTTCATTGAGCAATTGTTGATGTGAACCTTGAGCGATGATTTTCCCACTGTCTAACCAGATGACACTATCCATTTGCGATAACAACGCTGGATCGTGTGTGATTGTTAGTACACTGGCACACTCTTTTAGCTGTAAAATACTGTTCATAACGGCTTGTTTAGAAATATTATCGAGCCCTTCAGTGGGTTCATCGAGCACTACAATGGCGGGTTGTTGCAGCAGCGCTTGTGCTAAGGCAATGCGTCTTGACTGGCCTTGAGAGACACTGCGTCCCCCTGTGCCTAAACGAGTATTTAAGCCTTCTTTTAGCGTGCTAAACCAGTTACCCAGCTCGGCTTGTTTTAACGCCGCTGTCATTTGTTGCGGTGTTGCATCAGGTGCCGCATAGGCAAGATTATCGCTTAATGTACCATCAAAAATATGATGCTGCTGGGCTAAAATATTTAATGTTTTTGCACGGCTTTCATTATTTAAATTATGCAGGTTTATTGTTTCTTTTTCGTTTTGTAAGCTAATTGCACCTTGTTGCAGAGGCCATAAACCGCTTAGTAAATTCACTAAGGTTGTTTTACCACTGCCGCTTCTACCAACAATCGCCACTTTATGCTTTGCAGGTAGCTCAAAACTCACATTATTTAATGCCTGCTTTTGACCATAGTGGTAGCTAATTTTATCTAGCGAAAGTGTCCATTTTTTATTTTTTGAATCAATTACTTGTGACGGTACCTCGTTTTTCTTCAGTACTTTATCTTCAAGGGTAAATAGTCGCTTAGCTGCTTTTAATACATTAGGTAGTTCAATAAACGCGTTGGGTAGTAACAATACGCTTTCAAAACTGGCCAGTACAAACAAACTCAACATCGCCAATTCAACATTTACCATCTCGGCGCTAAACACCAGCGGCACAATAGTGACAATGCTGGCGAGCATAGCCAGTTGCACTATGAGTAAGCTCAAACCATCAGCATTGCCAAGAGCCTTATGACGAATAAATAATTGCTGATTATACTGCTTACTTAACTGATCACACTTAGTGAGTTGTTGGTTTCGAGCTTGGTAAATATTTAGTTCTCTAAGACCCGTTAAGGTATCAGATAGCTCAGCTCTTAATTGGGCGCTGAGTAATGTTTCTTGGTGGCTGTTTTTATCTAATTGTCTGCTCAATATAGCGGGTATAACCACCCCAATAACAACGATGCCCGTAAAGCAAATTAAGGCTACACTTGGGCTGTAAGCAGACATAAACAGCATAATAATAGGCACTGTTAGTAGAGCAACTAACATCGGCAGCAACACATTCAAATAAAATTTATCTAGTGTGTCTACATCATTTTGTAAGCGGTTAACTAAATCGGCACTGCGGCTCATAGCCAAATCAAGATTATTAAGTTTACTGAGTGTGGCGAACATATTTACTCGTATTTCACTTAACAATAAAAATGTGGCGTTGTGAGTAACTAAGCGTTCAGCGTAACGTGAAGCGGTGCGCACAATCGCCAAAAAACGAATGGTGCCAGCTGGGGTAAAGTAGTTCATATGGACGCCCGCAATTCCTGCGGCAGCCATAGAAGCTAAAAACCAGCCGGAAATAGCGAGTAAGCCTACATTAGCTAGCACCGTGAGTGACGCTAGAAACGTCCCTAAAAGCATCGCTTTATAATGAGGGCGGCACAATTTAAGTAAACGAATAAAGTTAGTCATTAGTCGCTCCATGTTGCGCTGTTTGCAGCAGCTTTGCAAATTCGCCAGCTTGCTGGCTGAGCGTTATAAAGTCGCCTTGCTGAGCGATGGCACCGTTTTCCATAACGATAAGTTGTTTGGCATTTCTTACTGTATTTAAGCGGTGCGCTATGGTGATCACTAAGTGTTCTTTTGCATACTCAGCAATAGCGTTTTGAATGAGCTGTTCAGTTTGACTGTCTAAATGAGCGGTTGGCTCATCAAGCATTAAAATAGGGGCGTTTTTTAAAAATGCACGGGCTAAAGCAATACGCTGCTTTTGTCCTCCAGAGAGCCCTTCGCCTTGTTCACCTATTAATGTGTTAAACCCATCAGGTAAGTCGTTAATAAATTCCAGCGCACCAGCTTGCTGCGCCGCCTGCTCAAGTGCTGCATTTGAAACGCCTAGGTTACCTAGCTTTATATTAGCGCCAATGGTGTCGTAAAATAAGGTTGGCTTTTGTGGGATCCAGGCAATGTTTTGTTGTAATTGGCTTATATCGGCTGTCGTCAATGGTTGTTGGTCAATGGATATGTGTTGTATTACTTCTGGGTGAAAACCAAGCATGCAATCAAGTAGGGTGCTCTTACCTGAGCCGCTAGCTCCCACAATGGCTACTAGTCCTGTGCTTGGCAGGGTTAAATTAATATTATTAATTCCCTCATTGCTATTAGGGTAACTAAAATTGAGATCATGGACGCTGATAGTGCTGTTACCCTCCATGTTTATATGAGCTGTGTGGTTATTATTTTTTGATGGCAGTGGTGCATTTAAAATGATTAGCATATCTGCAGCAGCACTAATTCCTTGTAAGCGCGCATGATAATGGCTGCCTAATTGGCGAAGCGGTAAGTAAAATTCAGGCGCTAGCAGCAATACTACAAAGCCGGTTGCAAAATCGAGCGTGCCAAAAAATAATCTAAAACCAATAATAACCGCTACCAGTGCCACACTAATTGTGGCTAAAAATTCCAGTGCAAAAGAAGATAAAAAAGCAATTTTTAACACGCTTAGCGTTGCATGCCTAAAATCATCTGAAATTTGGGCTATTTGCTTTAGCTCTTTGCGCGTAGCATTAAACAATTTTAGTTGGGTAAGCCCTTGTATGCGGTCAAAAAAGTAGTTGCCTAATACCGCCAGTTGTTGCCAGCGCTTTTGGTTAAGCGCTTCTGCCTTATGACCAACTAGAATCATAAAAAACGGAATAAGTGGTGCGGTTAATAAAAATATCAGTCCCGCTTTATAATCGGTCGGAAATATAACCACTAATATTGCCAGAGGAATAAGCGCACTATAGGCAACCCCTGGTAAGTACTTTGCATAGTAGTCATGCAGAGCTTCTACACCATTGTGCAGCGTGTTGAGTGTAGCGCCTTGGCCATGTTGCTCTATATAACTTGGCCCAAGTAGCGTGAGTTTATCGAGTAAAGTTTGGCGAATAGCCGATTTGATTTTAAGCGCTGCAAATGCGCTTAAGCGCTCACTTAACGCTAAAAAAATGGCGCGCAGTAAAATAATACCCGCTAAAGGCCATAAAAAGTGGGTTACTTGGGCTAAATTACGCCCTTCAAACATCACATCATGAATGGTTTGTGCAAGTAAATAAGCGCCTGCAATCATTAAAATCGCATTAACTGTACCTAGGGCAATGCTTAGCTTTAACCACATTGCTGCCGGCTTACTTTGCTGCTTTAAAAAAGCGCGCAGAGACTGTTGCTGCGCGCGATTAGGTCGGGGGTTAGTCGTCATTATGAGTTGTATTATGCTCGTTTAATAAATCATGGGTGGCTTGTTCATCATCAGCAATGCTGTTTTTATTTTGATGAAACTCATACCACATTACATTTATTACGCCTAAGGTACAGGCAAGTAATACACCTAAAATCCACGCGAAATACCACATAATTTAGTCTCCTTAATAGCTGCCGTGAGGGTTGTTTTCAATTTCATCAACCGTCACTCTGCGCCACATTTTTACATAACACCACGTGGTGTAGGCTAAAATGAGTGGCACAAATATAACCACAGCAATAAACATAACATTGAGTGTTCTGTGGCTTGATACCGCATCCCAAATGGTTAGGCTAATATCAGGGTTGTTGCTTGAGGGCATGATAAATGGGAATAACGAAACGCCCGCGGTCATTATCACTCCAATTAACATCACACTGGTTGCCAGTAAGCCTAAAGCGGGTTTATTTACTTTAGAAAACAGCAGTGCACACAGTGCCATTGCAAATGCCAAAATAGGGAAGGTCATTGTCCATGGACGTTCGCTGTAGTTATTCAGCCATGCGCCTTGGGCGGTTGTGACTACTTTTGACAGTGGATCTGCATGGCCTTGAGTATCACCCATAGAAACAATTTGATAGCCCGTTAGGTTGGCAATCCACACACCAGCCGCCGCAAATAACACTATAAAGGCAAGTAATGAGTAGCGACCATATTGTCCTGAGCGTTCAGCGACCTGATCTGCGGTGCGCAGTTGTAGCCACATTCCCGCGTGTGCAATTAACATGGTAATACTAACTAAGCCGGCAATAAGCGCAAATGGATTAAGCAAGGCGAAAAACGACCCTTGGTAACTGACTCTTAATAAATTATCGATATTAAACGGTACACCCAAAAACAAGTTACCAAACGCGACACCAAATACCAGCGCAGGTATGGCACTACCGGCAAACAAGCCCCAGTCCCAGTTATTACGCCAGCGTTTAGAGTCAACTTTAGAGCGATAATCAAAGCCAAGAGGCCTAAAAAATAATGCAAATAACACCAGCATCATGGCAAAGTAAAAACCAGAAAACGCTGCCGCATAAACCATAGGCCACGCTGCAAACAAGGCACCGCCTGCAGTAATAAACCATACTTGGTTACCATCCCAGTGGGCACCAATGGTATTAATAACGGTACGCCGTTCACTGTCTGTCTTGCCCACAAAGCGCAGTAACATAGCTACGCCCATGTCCATACCATCGGTAATGGCAAAACCAATTAACAGCACACCAATAATTAACCACCAGAGCATTTTTAATGTTTCATAATCAAAAATCATGATAGTTCTCCTTTAGCAGCTGTGCTGTGATCAGGTAATTCAAAATGGTACTTACCGGTATGAAGGGAGCTTGGGCCTTGCTTAATAAATTTAATCATTAACCATGCTTCAACAATCGCCAATCCAGTATAGAAAACAATAAAACCAGTTAAGCTAATTAAAATATCATTTACCGTCAGCGATGACGTTGCTAAAAAGGTCGGTAACACTTCAGAAATAGCCCATGGCTGGCGGCCATATTCAGCCACAATCCAACCAAATTCAATAGCAACCCAAGGCAGAGGAATGCTCAATACCGCCGCCCACAACAACCAACGTTTTTGTTCAATAATACGATGGGCGTTGTAATAAAAAGAGAGAATAAACACGCCAAGCATAATTACGCCACAGCCAACCATAATCCTAAATGACCAAAACATTGGGCCCACTTTAGGGAAGGAGTCTTTAACGGCTTGTTGTATTTGTGCCTCGCTGGCATCTACCACATTAGGAGTGTAACGTTTTAGTAATAAGCCATAGCCTAAATCATCTTTGACGCTATCAAACTTTTCGATATTTGCAGGGGTATCGTCACCTGCGCGAAGTTTTTCTAGGTATTCATAAGCAATCATGCCATTGCGAATACGCTTTTCGTGTTTTTTCTCAAGATCAGAAATACCAATCACTTGCTCATCAAGTGAGCGAGTTGCAATAATCCCTAATGCGTAGGGAATTTTTACTGCAGCATGAGTGACTTGCTCTTCTGAGTCAGGGAAACCTATTGCAGTAAAGGCAGCTGGAGCTTCTTCTGTATGCCATTCAGCTTCTATGGTCGCGAGTTTTACTTTTTGTACTTCACCGACTTCGTAGCCAGATTCATCACCGAGTAAAATAACACACAAAATAGAGGCTAAACCAAAGCCTGATGCCACCGAGAACGACCGTTTAGCAAATGCCAAATCACGTCCTTTTAATATGTACCAGCTACTAATCCCCAAAACAAACATAGATGCTGCAACATAACCTGCAGACACAGTATGAATAAACTTAACTTGCGCTACAGGGTTAAATACTAGCTCTGCAAAACTAGTCATTTCCATACGCATGGTTTGATAGTTAAACTCTGCCCCGACTGGGTTTTGCATCCACGCATTAGCAACTAAAATCCATAGCGCAGACATATTTGTACCCAGCGCCATTAAAAATGTTACCCCTAAATGCTGGCGTTTAGAAAGCCTGTCCCAACCTAAAAAGAACATCCCCACAAAGGTTGATTCTAAAAAGAAGGCCATTAAGCCTTCAATAGCTAGTGGTGCACCAAATACATCACCCACATAATGAGAGTAATACGACCAGTTAGTACCAAACTCAAATTCCATGGTGAGGCCGGTAGCCACACCAATAGCAAAGTTAATACCAAATAACTTGCCCCAAAACTTAGTCATATCACGATAAATCTCGCGACCGGTCATAACATAAACCGATTCCATAATAACTAAAATCCAGGTCATACCGATTGTTAACGGCACAAATAAAAAATGAAATAGAGCGGTGACAGCAAACTGTAATCGCGATAGATCCACAAAGGTTTCATCTATCATTTTTGGCTCCTTTGGTTGTGATGTAGTGACAGCACAAAGCAATTGTTAATGTTTTTAATAAACTTTCAGTAATTTCTGAAAGTTTGCATTATTATTGGCGTTTGTACAATTTTTGTCAACATGTATATTAGAAAACTTTAATATACTATGACATTACATCAGTCTATAAAATACGCAATCATCAATTAAGAGTAAGCTAGAAAAAAGTGGTGCGTTTTAAGCGTTTAACCTAGCCTTAAAACACGGTAAACTAATCGATATGAACGCCGGGTTTACTTGTGAAAAAATAGCAAATGAAAAAAGATAAAAAACAACTACGAATTGGTATTGTGGCAGGTGAACTGTCGGGCGATATTTTAGGTGAAGGGCTGATAAAAGCGCTTAAAATACACTTTCCAGATGCCACTTTTGAAGGTATTGCAGGCCCTAAAATGCAAGCTCAAGGCTGCAAAACGCTGTTTGATATGGATGAGTTGTCGGTTATGGGCTTGGTTGAAGTCCTAGGCCGTTTACCGCGTTTACTAAAAATCCGCAAACAGTTAGTACAGCACTTTATTGATAACCCTCCTGATGTTTTTATAGGCATTGATGCGCCGGATTTTAATTTACGTGTAGAAAAACCGTTAAAAGACGCAGGCATCAAAACCGTGCAATACGTAAGTCCTTCAGTGTGGGCATGGCGTGAAAAACGTATTCACACTATAAGTGCAGCAACTAACTTAGTATTGGCTTTATTGCCTTTTGAAAAAGAATTTTACGACAAACACCAAGTACCGTGTACTTTTGTAGGTCATACATTAGCTGACGACATTGCACTTGAGCACGACGATAGCCAAGCCCGCAGCCAACTAGGCTTAAGTGCTGATGACAAGGTGTTAGCGTTATTGCCCGGGAGCCGGGGCTCAGAAGTGGGCTTGTTAAGCGAAACTTACATAAAAACAGCGGCGCAGTTACAAGCGCAGAACCCTGCATTAAAAGTCGTGGTACCACTGGTGAACGCAAAGCGCAAAGCGCAGTTTATTGCTATTTTAAATGCCACAGCGCCCTCACTTAATGTTAACTTACTGGATGGGCAATCAAATTTAGCTATGCAAGCCGCCGATGCTATATTGCTTGCATCAGGTACAGCAACGCTTGAGGGCATGTTATATAAAAAGCCAATGGTGGTTGGTTATAAAATTAAACCCATGAGTTATTGGATTTTTAAAACCTTATTTACCTTTAATATTAAATATTTTTCGCTACCCAATTTATTGGCAGACGAAGAGTTAGTACCAGAGTTTTTACAAAGTGAGTGTAATGTGGCTAATTTAACCGCGGCGCTCACTCCTATGCTCAATAGCGATAATAAAGAATTAAAAGCACGCTTTTTAGCCATACATGAAAAAATTAGATTAGATGCAAGTAAACAAGCTGCAAATGCAGTGGCGGAGTTAATAGATGCAAATTGAACGACCCAATGTAACCTTAATAGCCGGTGTGGATGAAGTTGGTCGTGGACCGCTGGTGGGTGATGTGGTTACAGCCGCTGTTATTTTAAATCCCGCTAAACCGATTGCTGGCCTTGCCGACTCTAAAAAATTAACCGATAAAAAGCGCCAATTATTAGCCATCGAAATAAAAGAAAAAGCACTGTGTTACGCCATTGGTCGTTGTAGCCCAAGCGAAATAGATGAGCTAAATATATTACAAGCCACCATGCTTGCCATGAGCCGCGCGGTGGAAGCACTTAGCACAGTGCCTGAATTTGTGTTTGTAGATGGAAACCGCCTTCCTAAATTGGCTATGCCTGCTCAAGCAGTGGTGAAAGGCGATAGCTTAGTCGCTGAAATATCAGCCGCGTCTATTTTAGCAAAAGTGGCCCGTGATGATGAAATGATTGAACTTGATGCGCGCTATCCACAATATGGGTTTGCAGGGCATAAGGGGTATCCAACCAAAGCACACTTTGCAGCGCTTGAGCAATACGGCGCTATAGATGAGCATCGTAAGAGCTTTAAACCGGTGCAGCGTGTGCTTGCGCTTTCGGGTAAGGAGTAATTATGCCAGCTCCTGATTTTGTTCACTTACGAGTGCACTCAGACTTTTCGATGGTTGATGGTTTGGCAAAAACCAAACCAATTGTTGCTAAGGCACAAGAGCTTGAAATGCCAGCGCTGGCAATTACCGATCAAATGAACTTTTGTGGTTTAGTGCGTTTTTATGGCGCAGCGCATAATGCGGGTATTAAGCCGATTGTTGGTGCGGATTTTTGGGTACGTAGCCCAGAATTCCCCGACGAACCAAGCCGATTAACATTATTAGCCAAAGATAACATTGGCTATAAAAATATTACTTTATTGATTTCTAAAGCTTACCAACGTGGTCATGTGTTTCATCGCCCAGTGATTGACCGTGAATGGTTAGTTGATTTAAAAGAGGGGCTCATCATACTCTCGGGTGCAAAAGATGGCGATTTAGGAAAAGCATTAATAAAAGGCAACCCCGCTATTGTTGAGTCGGTGGTAAGCTTTTATAAACAGCACTTCAGCGATCATTATTATATTGAGCTTATTCGCACCAACCGTGCTCAAGAAGAAAATTATTTGCACATGGCAGTGGAGCTTGCAACCACAGAGCAACTGCCAGTAGTGGCTACCAATGAAGTGGTATTTTTAAAGCCAGAAAACTTTGAAGCCCATGAAATTCGGGTGGCTATTTTTGATGGTTATACCCTAGATGATAAACGCCGACCAAAGCGTTTTTCACAAGAGCAATACCTAAAAACGCCAGAACAAATGGCAGAGCTATTTAGTGATATTCCAGAGGCGTTACAAAATACCGTAGAAATCGCAAAGCGCTGTAATGTAACCGTTCAATTAGGTGAGTATTTCCTACCAGATTACCCTACAGGCTCATTAAAAATTGATGAGTTTTTGGTTAAAGTGTCACAAGACGGCCTTGAAGAACGACTGCAATTTTTATTTCCTGATGAACAAGAACGCCAAGAAAAACGCGGCGAATACGATGAGCGTTTAAAGATAGAGCTCGATGTAATTAACCAAATGGGATTTCCTGGTTACTTCTTGATCGTAATGGAATTTATTCAATGGAGTAAAGATAACAATATTCCTGTAGGTCCAGGGCGTGGTTCAGGTGCGGGCTCCTTAGTAGCTTATGCCCTTAAAATTACCGACCTTGATCCACTAGAGTTCGATTTACTCTTCGAGCGCTTCTTGAATCCAGAACGTGTTTCTATGCCCGACTTTGATGTCGATTTTTGTATGGATAGGCGTGATGAAGTAATTGATCACGTATCGGCCTTGTATGGCCGTGATGCGGTATCGCAAATTATTACTTTTGGTACTATGGCAGCAAAAGCGGTAATACGCGATGTAGGCCGTGTACTTGGTCATCCGTATGGGTTTGTCGATCGTATTTCTAAGCTTATTCCGGGCGACCCTGGGATGACACTGGCTAAAGCATTTGACGTAGAACCCCGTTTGCAAGAAGCCTACGACAGCGATGAAGAAGTTAAAGACTTAATCGACATGTGTCGTATTCTTGAGGGTTGTACCCGTAATGCCGGTAAACATGCCGGGGGGGTTGTAATATCGCCGACCACCATTACCGATTTTGCGGCGCTCTATTGCGATGACGAAGGTAAGTTTCCAGTTACCCAGTTTGATAAAAACGATGTAGAAACCGCCGGTTTGGTTAAGTTTGACTTTTTAGGCTTACGTACGCTGACCATCTTACAGTGGGCGCTGGATATGACCAATGAGCGCTTAAAGCGTGAAGGCAAACAGCCGGTCGATATCAACACCATTCCATTGGATGATAAAAAAAGTATTGAACTACTGCTGCGCGCTGAAACCACCGCGGTATTCCAGCTAGAATCACGCGGCATGAAAGACCTAGTTCGCCGATTAAAGCCCGATTGCTTTGAAGATATGATAGCCTTAGTGGCCTTGTTCCGCCCAGGTCCACTGCAATCAGGCATGGTAGATAACTTCATCGACCGAAAGCTCGGCAGAGAAGAAATCTCATATCCCGATGCGCAATACCAACACGAAAGTTTAAAGCCGATTCTTGAGCCGACATACGGCATTATTTTGTATCAAGAACAAGTTATGCAAATAGCGCAGGTACTGGCCGGTTATACACTGGGCGGCGCCGACATGTTACGTCGTGCTATGGGTAAGAAAAAGCCTGAAGAAATGGCAAAACAGCGCTCAACCTTTGAAGAAGGCGCACGTAACAACGGTATTGACGGCGAACTGGCAATTAAAATATTCGACTTGGTTGAAAAGTTTGCGGGTTACGGTTTTAACAAATCTCACTCAGCAGCTTATGCATTAGTATCGTATCAAACGCTGTGGATGAAAACGCATTATCCGGCCGAGTTTATGGCGGCGGTAATGTCGGCTGATATGGATAACACCGACAAAATAGTAACGCTGGTCGATGAATGTGAAAACATGAAACTCACTTTGTTACCGCCCGATGTAAACGCGGGTGAATACAAGTTTACTGTTAACCTTCAAGGTGAAATTGTCTATGGCATAGGGGCAATTAAAGGTGTGGGTGAAGCGCCGGTTGATGCCATATTAGAGGCGCGAGCAAAAGGCGGCCCATTTAAAGACCTATTTGATTTTTGTGCGCGTGTTGATTTAAAACGCTTAAATAAACGCGTTACCGAGAAATTAATTTATGCAGGCGCATTAGACCAACTAGGGCCTGAAAAAACTCAACCTGGGCGAGCAACACTATTAGCCAGCTTAAAAGATGCGATGCGCGCAGCCGATCAGCACAACAAAGCTGAATTATTAGGGCAAAGTGATTTATTTGGTTTACTTGCTACAGAGCCTGATGAAGTAGAGCAAGCGTTTATAAAAGCGACACCGCTTACGGATAATCAGTGGCTTGATGGCGAAAAAGACACCCTAGGCCTTTACTTAACCGGTCATCCTATAAACCAGTATCGACGAGAGCTTGGGCATTACACCAGTGGTCGACTCATCGACTTACAACCAACTAATCGTGATGTGCTCTCAACTGGAGCAGGTTTAGTGATTGCAGCGAGAACCTTAATTAATAAAAAAGGAAATCGTTGGGGGTTGATAACTTTAGATGACAAAAGCGCCCGAATTGATGTACGCTTGTTTCCAGAACAGTTTGAAATGTACCAAGATATGTTGCAAATCAACAATATTTTGGTGATATCCGGACAGGTCAGCTTTGATAACTTCTCTGGTGGTATTACAATGACCGCCAGAGAAATAAACACCATTGCTCAGGCGCGTGAAAAGCGTATAAAAGCGATTAAGATGACGCTGAATATGGTGCAGATCGAGGCTGGTTTCTTCGATAAATTACAAAAAGTACTCGAACCATACAAAATGGGAACGTGTCCGATCAAGGTATATTATCAACGCCCCGATGCGTTGGTGCAATTAACCCTAGGGATCGAATGGTGTGTTACGCCAAGTGACGACTTAATTCATAAGTTATCGCTGATGGCAGCGCAAAATGTAGAACTAGAATTTAACTAATTAGGTAGTTTAGAGCATGAGCCTCAATTATCTTGATTTTGAGCTTCCAATTGCAGAATTAGAAGCAAAAATTGAAGAATTACAAAATGTAAGCCGCGCTGGCGAATTAGACCTTGGATTAGAAGAGGAAGTCAGCAAACTTAAAGAAAAGAGCGCACAAATGAAGGAGAAAATTTTCTCTGAACTAGGCGCTTGGCAAGTATCACAGTTAGCACGTCATCCGTTGCGTCCTTATACTCGAGATTACATCGAGCGTATTTTTACGGAATTTGACGAATTTGCGGGTGATCGCACGTTTGCTAACGACCCTGCCATTTTAGGCGGCGTAGCCCGCTTAGATGGTGAGCCAGTAATGGTGATCGGTCAGCAAAAAGGCCGTGGTACTGCTGAAAAAATCAAACGTAATTTTGGCATGCCAAAACCTGAAGGTTACCGTAAAGCATTGCGCTTAATGGAAATGGCAGAGCGTTTTAAAATGCCAATCATGACCTTTATCGACACCCCAGGTGCATACCCTGGTGTTGGCGCTGAAGAGCGTGGTCAGTCTGAAGCAATTGCACGTAACCTAAAAGTAATGGCCGCACTTAAAGTACCAACAATTTGTACTGTTATTGGTGAAGGTGGTTCAGGTGGTGCATTAGCCATTGGTGTGGGCGACAGAGTAAACATGTTGCAATACAGCACTTACTCGGTTATTTCACCAGAGGGTTGTGCCTCTATTTTATGGAAAAGTGCTGACAAAGCACCATTGGCTGCAGAGGCAATGGGTGTAACAGCAGAGCGTGTTAAAGAGCTAGATTTAATTAATAATTTAGTTGAAGAGCCTCTAGGCGGCGCGCACCGTAATTATGATGCGATGGCACGTAACTTAAAAGTACGCCTTAAGCGCGATTTAGCAGACCTACAAGCGTTATCGCTTGAAGAGATGCTTGACCAACGTTACAAGCGTTTAATGTCGTTTGGTTATTGTTAAAAATAGCTAAATATAGAAAAAAGCCGCCTATGCGGCTTTTTTTGTTTTAAAATACCGTAACGTAGAGCCTTTATTGTTCGGGTTATTAGCAATTTACTCATTGGGTATATTAATGCACAAAACACCTATTTATCTGCAGGTAAAAAAAGCCCTTAATCACTACTTAGAAAATGGGCAATTCATATTTACAGTAGCCTTATCTGGTGGGGTAGATTCGGTCGTGCTATTGCATATTATGCATGGGTTAAAACAGCAGTGCCCGCAATTAGATTTAAGTGCAATTTATGTCAATCATGGCTTAAGTGATAACGCCCATCACTGGCAGCAATTTTGCCAAGCACGCTGTGAGCAGCTTTCAATTGATTTTAAGGCGGCAAACGTCATTATTGAACCGAAATCGCGCACCAGTATTGAAGCGCAGGCTCGCGAAGCGCGTTATCAAGCGCTTGATGAACACAGCCCAAGTGATAGTGTCATTTTGTTAGGCCAGCATTTAAATGACCAAGTAGAGACATTTCTACTTCGTTTAAAGCGCGGCTCAGGCTTAAAAGGGCTCGGCGCTATGCAGCAAACTCGCGTGCTTGAAAGTGGCCGTGAGTGCTATAGGCCATTACTTGCGGTAAAACGCAGCGACATAGAAGCGTTTGCTCAGCAATTTAATATTAGCCATATTACTGATGAGTCAAACTCCAATGAACGCTTTGATCGTAATTTTTTGCGTCAACAAATCGTGCCTAAGTTGGCTGAGCGTTTTACTAGGTTTGAGCAGTGTACAGCCCGTAGTATAGAATTATTACAACAGCAACAAGCACTGCTTGATGAATATACCCAGCAAGATCTCGCACAGTGTATTAACCAACATCAGGCGCTTAATATACAAAATATGGCTCATTACAGCGCTATTCGCATTGCGAATCTTCTGCGCGCATGGCTGGCTTTATTTACTCATACCATGCCTTCGCAAAAACAGTTAATGCAAATAATGAGTCAGGCTATTCATGCCAAAGCTGATGCGCAAATGGTTATTGAGCTAAGCGATGGACAAATACGCCGTCATCAAGGTTATCTGTATTTTGTGCAACCGACGCCTTTAGCCGTTAATATTGAACGCGTAACAAGTCGCGAACTAGTGCTGAATGACGGACAAATACTACAATGCCTGCAGGGAATGGGTATACGCGCCCCTAAACCTGATGAACAAGTCAGTGTTCGTTTTAACTGTAATAGTGCGCGTATTAAACCACTCAAAAAACCAGGCAGTAATACCCTTAAGCATTGGTTTAAAGATGCAAAAGTAGCGCCTTGGCTACGTGCTGATATTCCATTAATTTTTTACAATGATGAGCTAGTTCAAGTGGTTGGCTATTTTATTAGTGATAATCACAAAGATGATACTGGTTTTATTTGGGAGTATAAATCATGAGTCAACAACCTCATGTTGGGCTGTCGCTTATAAATAAGGCACCTACTGGCATATTAATTACGCTATTGATTGCGGTTTTAGCGAATGTATTTTTAACCCTTAATATAATTACATTAGGCTACGCTGTGTTGGGCGGTATGGTATGTGCCGCCATTTTACTTGCCTATTGGTTAGGTAAGGGGGGCGTATTTTTCATTTTAGGGGTGAGTATGCCCTTACTGTTAGTGCTTTTTACACCGCTTGCGACAATTGCCGCATTGCTTAATTTACTCAGTGGCTTCTTTTTTGGCTTTTGCGCCATGTTGCTCATTTATAAGCACGTGATATTAAAAAAGTAGCGTAAAAAAGCCCAGCGGGGGAGGCTAGGCTTTTTAAAAATAATGTTTTTATTACTTAATAGGCTTTTGCGCAGTTTCGCCCAGATGCTTTTGCTTTATATAAGCCTTTATCTGCGCGAGAAAATATCTCGTTCTGGCAATCGTCGCTATTAGTCAGCGTAAAACCAATACTGGCTGTGACGTTGTATTTAGACATAATCGGTGAGTTTCTGACTAAACGCATAATACGTTCAGCCACCACTTTATTGGTGGTAAAAGCCGGGTCTTCGATTAATATTGAAAACTCATCGCCACCAAAGCGAAATACCGAATCAGTCCCCCTAATACTACTAGATAAAACCGCAGCAAACTCGATTAAAACGTCATCGCCAATTTTATGACCATAGTTGTCATTTACTTGCTTAAAATTATCTAAATCAAGCAGCATTAAACTAAACGAATGACCGTTACGTCGATGATTTTCAAGCTTTTGTAGCAACATGTCATTAAATTGACTACGGTTGTTTAATCCGGTTAATGAATCTTTTGTGGCTAACCTTAATACACGGTTATACATAAGCGCATTACGCAATGGATAAATTAGTACACTATGAAAGTGTTGTAGCTTTTTCTCAATAGCCGCACTAAGCGGATACTTTGTATAATAAGTTAATGTGCCTAAGTACTCATTTTCAACTTTTAAATCAAACGAGTACGCTGGATTTTCAACATCACTATTGGGTGTTTTTACATCAATACTTGTTGCTTTAAAATGCACACCAGAAAAATTAAGCAGTTGTTTTGCAAAATTTGCAAACGTTCCTAAAATATCTTCTAAAACTAAGCTCGTTTGCAGTTTAGCTGCTAGCTCATGCAGTGCTGTCGGTGCATTGCTATTATATTGCTCTGCTGAGAACGGCAAAAATTCGCCGCGACCAGAGATACGTTGTGTCAAAATATGAACGTTTTCCACTATTTCTTCCCCCTATAGTATTACTTTTTATAACTAAGCAGGTTATATGCCATATTTACATTCTGGCTGAAACTTATACGGTTGCTATAGTTAAGTTACATTCCATTGATTGCTTATAAGGATTGCATTGCAAAATATTAATGCTCAGGTTTTTGGACTTTTAGTTGCTGCGGTTCTATTTGTATGGCTATTTAAGCGAATAGGGCTTCCCCCTGTATTAGCTTATTTAGCGGTAGGTATACTAGCTGGTGGCCATGGCGTTGGTTGGATGGCACAAAGCCATGAAATGGACTTTATTGCTGAGCTGGGTATTGTGTTTTTGTTATTTAGTTTAGGGCTGGAGTTTTCTGTATCGCGCTTAATGGCAATGCGAAATATCGTATTTGGCTTAGGCTCATTGCAAGTCATAGTCAGCAGTATCTTGCTTATTTTAATCCTTTATTTATTAAATTTTAGTTTATTAACTAGTTTTACCATCGGCATTATTATTATGCTCTCCTCTACGGCAGTGGTTGCTAAATTATTAAAAGAGAGTGGTGATTTAAATAAACGCCGAGGGCAATTGGCAATCGGTGTTTTACTATTTCAAGACATTGCGGTTGTGCCGTTACTCATTATTTTGCCTTTATTTGCCAGCAGTGATCCCAATAGTATTGGTTGGGCATTACTGTTTGCGCTGACTAAAGGCGCGTTTGTGTGTGTATTGCTATGGGCTATTGGCAAGTGGGTTTTGCCCAAGGTGTTTAAAGAAGTGGCACTAGCACGAAGCGATGAGCTGTTTGTATTAACCACGTTATTGGTGTCTTTGTTTGCAGGGTTACTCACATACTCTTTTGGTTTATCGATGGCATTAGGGGCTTTTTTAGCAGGCATGATGCTAGGGGAGAGCCACTATCGTCATCAATTAGAGGCCGATATTCGCCCGTTTCGCGATATTCTCATGGGGTTATTTTTTGTAACCGTGGGGATGCAGTTAGACATTGGTTTTGTTGTTGATCATGCGGGTATTATTATTGTTGCCTTGATGGGCATCTTAATCTTAAAAATTGCCGTAGTGATGTTATCTTCTTTATTTATGGGAGAGCTAAAACAAGATGCGTTAGCATGCGCTATAATGTTGTGGCAAATGGGTGAGTTTGGCTTTGTGTTAATTGCACTCGCTGCACAGCATAACTTGCTGAGCGTTGAGCAAGTATCATTTTTAATTGCCATGGGCGTAATTTCTATGGCGCTTACGCCCTATTTAATTGATAAAACCCCTTTTATTTTGAAACGACTAGGCATGTTAGAGCGCGCAAAGTTTGCCTTTGAAGACGAGCTTCAAAGTAGCACGCTTTATCATAACCATGTGGTGATATGCGGTTTTTCTCGAGTAGGACAAACTATTGCCCGCTTTTTATCCCCAGAGGCAATTGATTATGTGGCCATTGAAAGCGATCCCATACTAGTGCAAGAAGGAAAAGCGGCGGGCGAGCCTTTAATATTTGGTCATGTTGAGCAAAAAGATATTTTAAAGTGTGCGGGGGTAGAGCGAGCGCGACTAGTCATTATTACTTTTACCGAATTTCAACAAACTCAAATAGTCATTAATGCCATTAAACAGGTTGCACCTAAGGTTAAAATACTCATAAGAACCCGTGATGATAGTCAGTTAGAGCGCTTAAAAGCGCTAGGGGTTACTGAGGTTGTGCCTGAGGCGCTTGAAGCAAGCTTAATGTTGGTGTCGCATGTGTTGTCAATGTCTGGTGTGCCAATGAGCCGTATTATTCGCCGTGTTAGTAGTGAGCGACGAAACCGTTATAAATTATTGCACAGCTTTTTTGCCGGCGAAAATATTGACAGCGATACCAACTTGCCAGAGCGTTTAGAGTATTTACATGTAATAGCCTTACCAGATAAAGCATTTGCGGTTAATAAAGCAATTAGCGAACTCAATTTAGCAAAAAGAAAAGTGCTAATTAAGGCGCTTCGCCGCGAGGGCGAAGAAATAGACACACCACAAGAACACACAATATTGTATGCTAATGATATTCTAGTGCTGCAAGGTAAACCACGGCGTGTAGAACGTGTTGAGCATTATTTACTTGATGGTATAGAGTAGCCCATCAAGCAAAAAAACTTACTCTAGCTCTAAGAACTTCCTGATTTCAGGGAGTTGTTTCATACCATCGTCGTATCCGATTTGAATTAAATGCTGGGTGTAGCGTTTTTCAAATAACAAATAGCTGGTCAAACTCGACTGAGAGCGCTTTTTTACCCCGATCATACGTAATAAAACTTTTATCGCCCAAGGCATATCATCGTAATACTGCGCGGCAATGGCATTGAAGTTTTGCGATGGATTAATAATAAAGCTATCTATTTGTTTCAACTCTTGATGCTTATGCTTATTGGGCAATAAACCGAGTGTGCGGTTTATTCTGTCCAAGCGCTCTAAATCAGATTGCATGGTGTCGGTAAATACACTGTCGAGTAAATGCCCTGCCACGGCCGAAAGCCCCGGGAAATGTGCAGAGTACCCTGGAGGATGTGGCTCTTTGGGTTGATCAACCCCAATAATAAATATTTTATTTGCCCCTAAGTGAATAGAGGGGCTTAAAGGTGAAAGCTGATGTATTGAGCCATCGCCAAAGTAATGGTTATAAATATTCACACTTGGAAACACCATAGGAATGGCACTTGAGGCCATTAGGTGTTCAACATTGATACGAGTAGCGCGTCCTTCGCGCTTGGCTCGTTGCCAAGAATGCTGAGTATTTGACTGAAAAAAAGCAACAGAATCGCCAGTAGTATAACTGGATGCAGTGATAGACAGCGCCTCTAAATAGTCACGGTGTAAATTACGCTCAATACGATGTAAATCTAGTATATCGTTTAACAGTTTTCTAAGTGGTCGGTTATTTAACAAGCTTGCTGGTGGATGGTTTATATGCTCTGATTGGAAACTGGTTAAAATATTACGGGTAATATGACCAAACACACTTAAAAAGTCGCTTTTATATACCATCGAAGTTGAAAAGTTTTTCCAAACTGTTTCTAGTTTTCTTACCGCTAAATGCATACATGAGGCGTAACATGCTAAGGCCGCAGAATTAATTGCACCGGCAGAGGTGCCATTTATCACTCTAAAGGGGAGCGGGGCGGTTCTGGGCATACTTTGTGCTAACGCTTTCAAAACACCCACTTGATAAGCCGCTCGGGCACCACCACCTGTTAGTAATAAGGCAATTTTAGGTTTACTAGGATCGACTTGCTTAATTTTCATGTTAGGTATTTAAACTGTTCGCTGTCTTTACTTTATTTATTCACTGTAAGTCTTTAAGCTAGAAGAATCAAAGGATATGTTAGAGTCTATTTATCTTTCGAGGTTGAATTTTTAGTAGTGTGTTTTTTTTTTAGGCAAGGCTGAGCCTATGTATTGTGGTTACTTCCCAAAAATAGGCGATAACGTAGCTTGAAAATTAAACATCCTCTACCCAAGGGGGCTGAACAAATTTTAATCCGGAAAGGTCAACAGACCCTACTTATTAATGAATATTAGTGTAAGTTAGGAATTAAATCTGTTTAGAGTACTCTAAACGGTATCGCATTTTTATATTTATGGAGTTCGTATGTCAGATAAACCATCAGAATCAGATGTTCAAAAACGTCCACCGAATAACAACCTTATCTTCGCAGGGGTTATTTTATTAATCATTATTATTGCCGCCGCGTTTGTATTATTAAAACCAAGCGAAGCCCCAGAAACAGTTATGCAGGTTGAAGAACCCATAAAAGAGCAACCCGTTATGGAGCTAAAACCTGAAAACGACCCAGTGGTGGGGGCGCCATCGGTTAAGCCAGAAAAACCTGAAGAGCTAGCGGTGCCAACACAGCGTCCAGACGTTGAGCCAGAGCCTGAGGTTGTACCTCTACCAACATTAAATGACAGCGATCCTGTCGTGGTTGCAAAATTAGATGAATACTTAGGCGATGCGGCAATGAGCCTAGTGTTAAACGATGATGTTATTCGTCGTGGTGTGGTGTTTATCGATAACTTAGCAAAAGGTAAGGTAGCTAAGAAACATACCCCAGTTGTAAAGTTAGAAGAAGGTTTTAGCGTAAACGAAGGCGATATTTTAACCATTGATCCTAATAGCTATGAACGCTACACCCCATATGTAAAAGTACTAACAAGTATGAGTGCCGCACAAGCTGTTCGTTTATATGAAGAATATAAACCGCTAATCAACAGTGCATACACTGAAATTGGCTATGGCGATGATGAGTTTACACAAACACTTGAAGATGCCATTGACTTGCTACTTGATACTCCGGAGCCAAAAGGCAGCTTACCTTTATTGCGTGACTCGGTTACTTATCAGTATGCGTTTTCTGAGTGGGAGCAATTACCCGGTGCACAAAAACAACTTTTACGCATGGGCCCAGAGAACATGAAAAAGGTAAAAGCAGCGCTACGTAATATAAAAGCGCAGTTAGAGAGTAATTAATAACCGCTTTAATAACTAAATACCCTGCGATTGTATATGAAGTATGCAATCGCACTTTCTTTTTTGATTATCCCTTGAATAACAGAGTAAAAGTAGAGATAATCTCAATCGCGCCAACCAAGGCCCTCAATGGTAGTCTTATTGGTCCTCTCGCAACACTAGCAGGCGAACCTGGTCAGGCCCGGAAGGGAGCAGCCACAGTTTGTGACGTGTGTGCCGAGATGTGGCTGGTAAGACTGCCACCCAAATTCCTCATTTGGGTGTTGTTTGAAGTATAAGTTGACATATTTGTACTAAAAGATGGCATAAATTGGAAGTATAAGGTGGCATAGTCTAGTATTTAACCAAATGGTTAGATGGTTGACTCACATGTACAAAAGAAAACTCAAACACTCCCGTGTTAAAAACCTCCATAAATTTGCTAGTCAAAAAATAAATCTACCTGTTTAGTTGAATCCACTTTAGAGTTTGATGCCTGTTTCCATTTTGAATTTTCACCATCAATAGCCGCATTTGAAGCACAACCAATCGGTTACGAATATGAGTTTGATAACCGTATTTGCCGTTACACACCTGACTTTTTACTTACCCACACAGACGGCACGCAAAAATTTATAGAAGTAAAACCGCAAAGCAAAATTGCCGATGAAGACTTTCGTGCACGTTTTATTGAAAAGCAAGCCATCGCTAAGCAGGATGGACGCGACTTAATACTGGTTACTGATAAGCAAATCCGTGTATACCCAACACTCAATAACTTAAAGCTTGTACATCGCTATTCTGATTTTCAGTCTTTAACAGAGTTGCAAGCATCGGTGCTAGAACTTGTTAAGCAATACGGCTCTATTAAAGTGGGCCAGTTAGTTAGCTTTTTAAAAGCAACTGCCGGTGAGCTACTTGCTACAGTGCTACGATTATTATCATTAGGGCAGTTATTTGCCGACTTAACTACAAATGAAATATCAATAGAAACAGCAGTTTGGTCTAATAATGTTTAATGATGGTTTGTTTGATGATGAATTTAACCAGCCGTTACCAAAAGTAGAGACCAAACCACCTCAAAATTACGCCAAAGATTTACAAGCCCTTCCTGAAAAAATTAAAACAACAACATTTGCTAAGCTTAAATATATTCAATGGCTTGAGGCTAATATTCAAGGCGGTTGGACACAAAAAAACCTTGAGCCTTTATTGAAAGTAATGTCCGAAGTTGAGGGAGAAAAAAAGCCCAGTTGGAGAACAGCAGCACGATGGTATAGCGCTTATACCAATGCGGATAAAAATATCATGGCGCTAATACCAAGCCACCAAAAAAAGGTAACAGGGAACGCGAGACAGCAACTGATAAGTTTTTTGAAAAAGCACTTGAGCGTTATTTAGTAAAAGAAAAACCTTCGGTGGCCTCGGCTTACAAGTTTTATAAAGACTTAGTTATTATTGAAAACGACAGTGTTGTTGGCAGTGATTTAAAGCCTTTAACATACAAAGCGTTTAAAAACAGAATAGATAACTTACCGCAATACGAAGTAATGATTGCTCGTTATGGTAAGCGCCTTGCTGATATTGCATTTAATAAAGTAGAAGGGCATAGACGGCCTACCCGAGTACTCGAAAAAGTTGAAATTGACCATACACCGCTTGATCTTATTTTATTGGATGATGAGCTACATATCCCGCTTGGTCGGCCAACACTCACCATGTTAGTAGATGTATATAGCCATTGTATCGTTGGCTATTACTTCAGCTTCAGTGAACCTAGCTACGATGCAGTAAGGCGAGCAATGCTAAATGCGATGAAACCTAAAAATGAAGTGGCGGAGCTATATCCTGATACGGTAAATGAGTGGAAGTGTGCTGGCAAGATTGAAACACTCGTTGTGAGGATCAGGCTCCGAAGGTTCTGATCCATACTCCTTAATTTAGTATATAAACTATATAGTTCATATTTTCTTCTGAATTATTTCAAGATAAGTTCACGCTTCTAGAGTAATTTCTCTAACGAAGTTTTTATCTAGCACTGTGCATAACGTAGAACCAGACTATAACGTTAAGCTGAAAATCCAGCATAATTGCTCAATCAACACGAATGACGGAATTCCGAATGAGCGATAACACGCTGTTTCAGAGTTTTATTTCACCGTCATTCTGGCTGTCAGCAACGTCATAGCAGCAGCAATCAATAGGAGAATTGCGCTCGAAAGGAAGGTACTTTCGTATCCGCTGACATCATATAAAATTCCTCCTACCGTAGAGCCAAGTGCGATAGATAACTGAACCACTGCGACCATTAATCCTCCTCCTGCTTCGGCACTATTTGGGAATGTTTTAGGCACCCAAGCCCACCACCCAACAGGCGCAGATGTGGCAACAAACCCCCAGATAGCTAACAGTGCAATAACTAAACCTTCCAGATGTCCCCACATAACTAAGGAAATTGAGATAGCGGCCATTATCAGTGGAATCGTCACTAAGGTTGTGTAGAACCCGTGTTTGAGGGGGTTATTAATAATTGTCGTACCGATAAATCCAGTCACGCCTATGATCATCAGAGTCATTGATAACGTAGTGGGATCAGTGTGGGTAACATTTTCAAGGTACGGTCTGATGTAGGTGTAGAGGCTGAACTGCCCCATAAAGAAAATGCCTACTGCAATCATTCCGACAACGACGACTGGGCGTCGAAAAAGATAAAAAATAGAGAACACACTTCTTAAATTCATCGTGCGTTTTTCAACTGGCACCGAGGGTAAACTCAACCACTGCCAGACCAATGCAATGATTGAAACCGGGATTAATGCTAAGAAAGCCCCACGCCAGCCAATGAGTGTGCCTAAATACGCACCTAAAGGAGCTGCAATCACCATTGCAAGTGCGTTACCACTATTAAAAATAGCTAACGCACGAGAGACTTTATTTTCTGGAACGAGCCTCATCGCAGTTGCCGCAGACATTGACCAAAATCCACCAATCACAGCTCCAATAATCGCTCGGCCCACCATGTAGATGGTATAATTAGGTGCAATGCCAATAATGGCACCCGATAGCCCCATCATTCCGGTCAGAACCAAAAGTAATGTCTTACGATTGACATTGCCCGCCAGTGTTGAAATAAATAAACTAGTCACCACAGCAAATGCACCGGAGATGGCGATCCCTTGACCAGCCATACCCTCAGTAACGTCTAAAGAACTCGATATTAGAGTCAATAGGCTTACTGGCATAAATTCAGAAGCAACTAGTGCAAACACGCAAAGTGTCATGGAAAAAATACCACTCCAGTAAGCCGGTTCAGTTTTGTTTTGTCTCTGTTCTAAATTAAGTTCTGAGTCCACTCGTTCAACTTTAGAATTCATAAAATCTTTATACCTATCTAAACTTCGGTAAAAATGGCAATGGAATATCTAGCCATCTTTCCATATATTAATTACTTGTGGCTTGTCTACTTTGGGTACGCCAATATTTCATAGCGTAATGCGTCACAACGGCAAGAAGTGAGATGACCGTTAGCCAATGACCAAAAAAAAGGGGTAACAGACGTTTTGAAGTTCCATACATCAAGGCTGTAGTTAAACGTAAGTTTCGTCCATATACCCAGATCCGAGCAACTCAATATGCCTAATGCCACGATATAAGCTACAGCAATGCGAAGAGCTATTTTCCTGTATATATTCTTCACCAAAGATCGGCTCAATCCCATGATTTTCGGCCAGTGAGTTCCTAAATGGACACCTACAATTACCTTTACCCAATAAGCAGAAAACCGAACACTGCTTTAGAAATCACAATACTCGTTATCAACAGAATGAGCATATTGACAAACAAAGCGGCATGAAGAAGTACCGTCACGATGCGGCGCTTGTCCTACCGACCTTTGAGTAAACCATTAAACCAGGATATATGAGTCTTTTAGTTATCTTATGCATCGTTAACTAGCCCAGTTATTAAGCTAAGCTTTTCTGGAAAAACGCCGTCAACTTATCAAATGGAATTTTGTCCATTTGATCATAGAGATCGACGTGATCTGCGTCAGGAATAATCATCAGCTCAGCATTATTAGGAGACAACTTGTGTACATCTTCTGAATAATAACGAGAGTGTGCATTATCACCTGCAATCAATAGCACTGGTCGCGGTGCGATCATTTCTATGTTGGCGTACATAGGGAAGCTAAAGAATGACATTGGTGTCGTGGCAGTCCAAGCTGATGCAGAATTAATACCTCGTGGGTGGAAACCACGCTTGGTACGGTAGTAGTCAAAGAAAATGGCAAGTACCGGGTTTGGGTTCGCAGATAAGGTATCCGGCAGAACACGTTCCCCAGTGACAATATTTCCATTGTCATCGAACGGAACCTCATGGTAACCCAAACCATAACTGCCACGATCGACATCGGCCCAACGTTGCTGACCAAGATAATCCATAACTTTATGGCGTTCTTCCATTGTATAACTGTCTTTGTAGCTACGACTCATGCTTCGAGACATGTCGTACATTGAAGCGGTTGCGACTGCTTTAATGCGTGGGTCGCTCGTTGCTGCGGTCAGTGCCATACCACTGTAGCCACAAATACCAATAACACCAATTCTCTCACGGTCGACATTAGGTAAAGAGCCAAGAAAGTCCACAGAAGCACTGAAATCTTCGGTATTGATATCAGGAGAAGCAACATTACGTGGTTCACCACTACTTTCTCCCGTATAAGACGGATCAAAAGCGAGCGTAATAAACCCTCTTTCTGCCATTGTTTGGGCATAAAGTCCAGATGATTGCTCTTTAACGGCACCAAACGGGCCACTCACAGCTAACGCCGCATGTTTTCCTGTGATATTTATTGGTACATACAGGTCTGCAACCAGAGTTATACCATAGCGGGTTTTATAGCTGACTTTTTTATGCTCCACTTTGTCACTTTTATCGAAGGTCTTATCCCATTCAGTTGAGAGTGTCAGTGTTGGAGCTCCATTGCTTGCAGCAAACACAGAGCCCGAAGTTGATAGAGCGCCTAATGCGGTAGCGTATGCGCCAGATTTTTTCAAAAAGGCGCGTCGAGACGGCTCAACATTTGATAACACCTGTTCTTGTTCAGCATGTTTAGTACTATCTATTAAAGCCATAAGTATGTCCCCTGTATCATCATGTCTTGATTGAATAGCTGATTATTAATTTAAATATTGACACAGATTAAGTAACATGATTAGTAGCATGTAATTTGATGAACTTGTGAGAAAAACTCAATAATGAATTTTACAAAAATTGACGACATACAAGCTTTTCTTGCCGTGGCTGAAGATGAAAGCTTTACCAAGGCAGCTGCAAAACTTGGTATTACCCCATCAGCATTAAGTCATAGAATGAAAAGTCTAGAGGAAAGGCTGGGACTAAGGTTACTAACTAGAACGACTAGGAACGTATCACCTACAGAAGCGGGAGAACGATTAATTACCTCTTTGTCACCCCTTTTTGAGATGATAAATCAGGAGGTGGAAGCTCTGGGAGAGCTAAGAGATAAACCATCTGGCACGATTCGTATTTCGTGTACAGATGATCAAATTGAACTCTGTTTAAGACCTAAACTGGCTCAATTCTTGGAGAATTTTCCTGACGTAACTATTGAACTATACGTCGATTATGGATTTACCAATGTTGTTACCGATAGGTTTGATGCGGGTATTCGTTTAGGTGAATCAATCAATCAAGATATGATAGCGCTTCCCGTAGGTCCCGATATACGCCTCGTTGTGGTTGGATCTCCCAATTATTTCAATCAACACGGAGAGCCTAAAACACCTTACGAGTTACCTGAGCATTCGTGCATTGATATTCGACATCGGCCAGAAGGATCTGTGTATGCATGGGAGTTTGAAAAAGATGGTAAAGAGTTTACTGTTAAGGGTAAGGGGCACATTGTATTTAACAGCATTATACATGTCCTGAATGCAGCCGTTGATGGTATTGGTCTCGGATTTGTTCCTGAAGAACTGGCAAGACCTTATCTGAATGATGGTAGATTAAAATCGATATTAACTGATTGGACACCGTATTTTCCAGGATTTCACCTTTATTACCCCAACAGAAGACAGTCATCACCTGCATTTTTAGCTTTTGTTGAGGCATTTAAACACAAGAGAAACCCGTAAAAAACTACTCTTTACTGGAATATATAATGGTAAGTTTTAACTAGAAACCTGCTGCTTGATTACATGCTTGGAGATAAATTAAATTCTCAAGTCAGTAAATATACTTGACGCCCTTAAACGCAAACCTCAGAAATGTAAATAGGTAATTTATTAAGCTTCAACCAATGGTTGGGCGACGCTGTCGTTAACATTTAACCATAGTTGTCTCACTGCACAAATATCGTTAAGCTATAGGCCCGTTCCTTGCTCGAAACAACGCCTTGGAGCATTTGCATTGACTCGTTTTGGGGCAGAAACAAGTTGATCATGAATGACTGCTCATGGCACTGAGCCGAACTTCGGCAAAGAGCGATTAGCGGACGTTGGACATAACTTTTGCGCAAGTCCGCTTCAGACAAGGGGCGAACGTTCTACGCCCAAAGCAGCGACAGCGTTAGCTGTCCGACTGACTTTGTTTGTTAGCCTCGAATTGCTTCAATGCCTCCGCTGCAGGCCTGAAGTAGGCGTTTATATAAGATTGCAATTGGTAACCACTAATCTTCCCCTCAAATAACTGCCTTTTTTCTTTTAAACGGAGTCAAGCTTTCAGAGAGTTAATTGTTTTAATATTCTCACTTCGTTTCGATGTATAGGGCGGTATAGAGTATGTACCCACAACATGTGCTACTAAATCACTCACCCCCTCAGAGTACAGAGAAACCTCCCCAACCACGAGAGTACGGCCGACTTTTATCAGAGAACATTCCGCAATGATTCGCTCATTTGCCGATGGCTTACGTAAGAAGTTGATGTTAAGGCTAGTTGTTACTGCCAATGGCACGATGCCAATTTTACCAAGTATCGCCACATAAAGTGCCACATCAGCCACACTCATTAAAACAGGCCCCGAAACCGTTCCGCCAGGACGTAATTCATCCTGACCTACATGATGAGATACAGTCGCTCTACCGTTGCTCACTGCTTCCACAACGCATTTACTTTGTGGAAACTCCGATTTCATGAAAGCGATAACTTCTTCTTTTGTAGCTGTCATTGAGACTCCTTAAATATTTATTCACGTTTATATGCACCTGGTGAAGCGTTGCTCCAAGACTTCTATACCCCATTTTGAGCCTAGTTTCTCTTCCACCAATGCAAAGCCCTGACTTTCGTAAAGATATCGAGCTGCATTAAGCCCTGAGAAAGTCCATAAGTTGATTTGGACGAAACCCTGAGCATCGGCAAAAGCTAATGCCCAAGATCTTCACTATCAATGGCAACAGATGGATTTTATCGTCCCGTTTGATCGTCCAAATCTCATTGCTTGGGTTATCTAGCCTTCCAATAAATTCCGCCATGCTACTCGCCACTGAACATGCAAATTCCCGACCAAAATCAGCCACTGTCGTGTAATAATGGGCATGCATCTCCGTAACACGTGCAATCAACCGGCTTTGAGTATCTATAGTGGCGATCACTGCAAATGCTTATGAAGAAGATAAGCAGCGCTGTTTAATTGTTGGTATGGATGACTTTATAGCCAAACCCTTTAATAGCGATGATTTATATACAGTGATTGGTAATATACTCAGTTGAGCAGCAGCTGAAGAGCACACAGCATAGATCACGGTTAGCATGCTAAGTGGCCGAGGCGTGCTCGGCAATTCATATTATACTTTTTTGGTCAGCCACATACCGCCAAGTACTGAAGCAAAAAATAACCAAAACTCTGTTTTAAGTGATACCAGTTGTACAAGCCCGGGGCCCGGGCACACGCCGCTTAAGCCCCAACCTAAACCAAATAAAATAGAGCCAGTAATTAACCGCGTATCGACCTTTTTTAAATCGCTAAGGCTTAGTTTGTCGGTAAACACCGGCGTGCCTTTTTTAGTGAGCCAAAACCATGCGCCCATCATAATGGTCATTGCAACAGCCATAACAATAATTAAGCTACCGTCCCATTGCTGATTAAAAGTGAGAAAGTTAAGCACTTTATCTGGGTTGGTCATGCCACTAATAATTAGTCCCAAACCAAATACAAACCCTAAAATAAGCGTAATAATTGCGTGCATGATTTACCCTACTAAATTAGCGGTGATAATGGCGATTGCCATAAACGTACAGGTTGATACCCATGAACGAGCCGAAAAGCGCGACATACCACACACGCCGTGACCACTGGTGCAGCCATTCGCTAACGTGGTTCCCGCACCGACCAAAAGCCCTGCAATAATAATCATCCAAGGGGATAAGCTTAATTCACCTACTAACAGCTCAGGGGCAAATAATTGTATAAATACACCTGCTAGTAATAACCCCATCATAAAACAAAGTTTCCAACGAGAAGCTGCTGCCAGTGGATTAAAAATTGATTTTATAAGCCCTGAAATTCCCGCTACTTTACCAAATAAAACCAGTAATAACGCGCAGGCTAGACCAATTAAACCACCGCCAATAGCCCCAGATAGTGGTGTGAATTCGGTTGTCATCGTTTAAATCCTCCAAGCAAGGGATACACCCAATCCTGATTGTTCCATTGAAATTGATAGTTGTTGATTAGGCGCTAAATAGTTTGCACCTGTTACATTTTTAGAAGGTGAATAAAAAGCCATTGCGTTAAATTGCACCGCGTCACTAAGTGCATGACTAATGCCTGCTGTAAAATGCCATTCTTGCACACCGGGCGCTAAAATATTAAATAAAATGTCAGATGATGGAATGGGTTGCTCGGTATAAGAAGCACCAAACCTAATTTTTTGTTGCTCAGTGCGTTGCCATTGATAACCCAGTTTATAAATACTCATATCGTGCCAACCAAAGCCTGCTCCGGCTTCAGCCCCTAGTGGCGCTGACATTAAATTAGTAACAGGGTTGGCGATACTTTTTACTTCACTGTAATTTATTTTTTGCCAATCAAACACCACTTGGTGCGATGGTAAAAACTGCCAAGCGGTACCGAGCTGAATAGAGCTTGGTAAATCAAACCCGCCTTGCTCTGCAAACAGCCCGCTGTAACGGTCAAATTTATCCATAGACACTGATGAACGGTAACTGGCGCCCCAGCTAAATGACGAATTAATAATGTGGCTGATCCCAAGTTGTATTCCAATGCCTGTGCTGGTATCAACGCCATTATTAGACAGCGCCTCTGGCGCTTGCGAAAAAGCGGCAAAATTTGCCAAACCTTGTGCTTCAAATTGTTGCACTACATAAATAGCAGATACACCTAGGCGTATTTGTTCATTTAATTGATAGCTCATGGTTGGGCTGACAAATAACTGTTTTAAGTCAACACCAGTGGTGCCGCCATAAAATGTGCCTTGAGGGGCAGAATCAGCCACATATTCTGTGTTCATTCCGCCGTTACCGTAAACTAATAGGCCAATATTAATGCGCTCATTTAGTTGATGGCCAATAGCAAATTCGGGAATTGCAAATAAGCTGTTATCACTTTTTTTGGTGGTTGCGTCCAAATACAGCACGGCTAGCGCATTTTAATCCCAGACTCTAGCAGGGTTGAGCGGTAATC